>JBEIFV010000024.1:0-52980 GCA_040382235.1 Burkholderiales bacterium | reverse complement strand
CTGCCCGTCGGCAGGAAGTGGCAGGAGCGCATTCAGGAAGCTCCTCAAGAGATTCGCATGCTCGCCGAACACGCGCTTGAACGCCAAGTCGATCTTCGGATCGAGGTAGCGTTTCGGAAGTGGTGATGGGCTCATGGCGGATCTCGGGCGTGCTTGGCCGTGCCACAAGGCACCGGGCAAAGAAATCTCGATCGATTTTACGGGATCGGCTCCTTCATCGCCAGATCGACTAGATCGCGATTGAAGGCGCCGTCACCGATCCGATCACCCACGCTGCAGCCACACGGAAATCCGAACCAGCAGCTTGAAATAATTCACGCTAATCCGTATGATACGGAAACCCGTATCGTGGAGAAGATGATATGACAAACTTCACTGTCGCTATCCCTGAGGACTTGCTCGCTGATGCCAAAGTGTGCGCGGCAAAGACAGGTACATCCGTTAATTCCATCATTCGTGTATTGCTGGAGGGGTTTGTCAAGAATGAGAACGGCCCGCTGCCCGGAAACTACGAAATCCTTTTCAAGTACAGCCTCGGACAGATTACCGGGCAAAAGGCCATGAAGTTGCTTCATCTGGATGATGATGAAGTTCTGCGTTTGATGGTTCTGCATGCCGGGTTGCCATTGCCTCGACTTTCCGAGTCGGAAAATGAGGCCATGTCCAAGAAGTTTGGCGAAATGGTGGAACGATTTGGCGCGCCTGCATGACCAGATGTTCTATTTTGATCGTTGATACGGGGCCGCTAAAAACGCTGGCATACGCCGGCCGGCTTGATCTTTTGCTTAAACCAGGACTTCCTGTGCTCATCACGGACATGGTTCTGGATGAGCTGCGCGCAAAAAGCACTGACGGGAATATCGCGGCATTGACGTTTTTGAACGACTGCATCACAAAGGAAAAAGTCAGCGAATATTCAACGGGAGTGCCTCAAAAAATCGAAAAATATCGAGAGCTTGGCTTGGACCCAGGCGATGAATCAATCAGGATTTGCCTGAAGCGGTTCGCGGCTGCGAGTGATGACTATGTGTTTCTCTTGTTTGAAGATAACGATCTCGCAAAGAACTCCTTCCTCCCCGTTGACAACGTTTATCTTCTAACGACGCGACCATTTCTGCAGCGCCTCGAGGTCTTGCGGCACATTGAATCTGCTGAAGAAGTCCTGCGTGCGGCCGAACGAAAGTCTGCGGAGTCTGACGACGCAAGAATGCTGTTGAATCGGAAAAGGGAACACGATGTGCCTCCAAGGAGAGACAGGAGCGTAATTCCATTCCAAGAATCGCCGACTTGTAGAGGTTGATCTGCATGGCCAGCGTTCCTTTGGTCGGTCAAACTATAACTGGGTTGACCAACTCGAGGGTTATGGCGCGTCCCTGGGAGGTGCGGTCAAGGCTGGCCGCACCTCGATGCACGCCGGCGCATGCCTTTTGCGACGTGTCTGTTTCGCGCTGCCGCCGCTGCCCGCCGGCGGCGCGTTGCCGAGCGCCGGAATGCGTCGGCTCGATGACACGGCGCGGCGTGTGCCTACTTGCGCCGCTTGGCTTCGATCGCGATCAGCGCATCGAGCGCGGCAACCCGGTTGGCGCCCAGCATGGCGCGCGCACGCTTGTAGTTCTCAAGCTGCGCCTGGCTTAGCTGCGCCAAGCGTTCCTGGTACTGGCGCGAGCCGGCTTGCGCCACCAGCTTTTCGAGGATGCCTGCGGTCGGCGTGTAAGTCGGCGCGGCATCCCGGTTGTATTGCTCAAGCAACAAATGCAGGGCGGTGTCGGCGTTGATGCGGCGGTCACAGATGTCGAACGCCATGTGCAGCGAGTAGTCGTCGGCGGTCTGCACCTTGTGCGGGGTGTAGCTCTTGACGAACAGGGCGTCGCCCGGCGCCATTACCAGCTCGGCTTGCACCGGCCCCATGGCTTCTACATCGAGCTCGTTCAAGTCGATCCAGCGCGGGGTCTGGCGCCGGTGCACAAACCATTTCTTGTGACCCGCCAGTTGTACCACCAGCACGTCGGCGGTATCGAGGTGGCCGCGGTAGGCCTCACCGCCGCTGGTTTGGGAAAAAAACACCACCGAATTCGACAGCACGCACTCATTGGCCGCGTCGATGGCGCCGCACATGGCATTGATCTGCGGTTCGAGTATGTCGATGCCCTCGAGCACCATGGAGGCGCCATTGGCCAGGTATTCCTGCAGGATGCCCTTGTTGAGGAAGGGGGCCTCGGAGGCCTGTATGACCTTGTGCCCGACCGCCGCGTTACAGTCAACCACCTTGCCTTGCCAGTACATCTTGAAATAGGTCGGCAAGAGCAGCGGGTTGTTGAGGTGCGACTGCAGGTGGTCAAGAGTGAAAAAGGCGGGTTTGTCGATCAGGCCTTTTGCATGAACGAAATCCTTGTCCGCGGGCAGTTTGAGCGCGGTCTTATAATAAAAGTCCCGAAGCTGGCGCAGTTGTGGTGAAAGTTCCATGGTGTGCCTGCGGCCCTGGTCGGATTTGCGCGAGGCATGAGAACTGCGGGCCTCCTGAGAGGCGCTCATGGCTTCGACAAACTATCTTTGAGGCCGGTAAGTTGTGGAGACGTCGGGCATGATAACAATCGCGGCTTCGTGCCGATAACATTCCGGTCCCGCCTTGGATTTTCTCTACACCTTTCCCGCCGTCAGTGCGCCTGACCCGCAGGGCGCGATCACGCTCGACTGGGGTGGGCGCGACCCCTACCATCAGTCGCATCCGATCGTGGCCAACGGCGCCACTGCCTTCCCGCAACTGCTGCCCGGCGCGTTTTCGGCGGCGGAGTGCGCACAGGTGATCGCTCTGGGTGAGGCGCGCCTGAAGACGGCGGCAACCGTGGATCAGCGCAGCGACCTGGCCTCGCGCGACTACCGCGTAAGCGACATCGCCTGGATCACGCCGGACGCCGATGCGCAGTGGCTGTTTCACCGGCTGGCGCTGCTGTTCGCGCAGGTCAACGCCTCCTACCGCTTCGAACTGCTCGGTTTTGTCGAAGCGCTGCAATACACCAGCTACGGGCCCGGCCAGTACTTCGGCTGGCATGTCGATATCGGCGGCGACGATACCGCCTCGCGCAAGCTTTCGCTCACCGTGCAGTTGTCCGATGCGACCGATTACGAGGGCGGCGACCTGGCGTTTCATGGTGCCGCCGAGATGCCGATCGCGCGCGCGCGTGGCTGCGCCACCTTTTTTCCCTCCTATCTGGCGCACCAGGTCACGCCGGTGACGCGCGGCCTGCGCCGCTCGCTGGTGGCCTGGGCCTACGGGCCGGCGTTTCGCTAAATCACTGACCAGGTCCACCGCTGCGTACGGTGCGCCTCAGGCAACCATGCCGCGGAGGGTGACGACCTCAATGGCCGCCTTTGAACGGAAGTCGCCATCGTTGGTGATCAGGTAGCGGCATTCGGCGTTGATCGCGGTGGCGACGTGCAGGGCGTCAATGAACTTCATGCCATGCCTCGCACGCAGCTGGGCTGCCAGATCGAAGGCGTCGGCATCGTGCGGCCGTACCGAAAGAAATCCGGCGCTGCCAAAGAATGACTTGATGCCGGCGATCAGTACGGGGTCGCTTGCCTGGTAAGGCCGGACCATCACCTCGGCCACGGCCGCGTCGCCGGTGACTCCGGTGATGCGGCCATCATCGATTGCCTCGAGAATCGGTGCGACCAGCGGGAAATAGACCGGGTTGCGGTCGAGGAAATAGATGAAGGTGTTGCTGTCAAGATAGACGCGTTGCTTGGCCATGCGCGCCAGCAGCGCCGCTATCGTTCCCACGCTGCGCGATCGGCAGTCAGTGCGGCTTCGATCTCGGCGGCGCTGGCACCCCAAAGGCCGTGGGCGATACCGGCATAAGCAAGCAACGGGGTTGCGCGCGCCTTGCGGCCAGCAGGGGCCAGGGTCACCACACCGTTGGCGTAGGCCACTTCGAGCACATCGTCGGGCCTGATGCCTGCCGCCCGGGCAATGCGGGCGGGGATCGTGATTTGGTGCTTGGGCCTGACACGTATCTGGGACATGGCGGCAACCCGTGGGTAGTTGTTGCCGCATTATGCGCCACTTTTCCTACTAAAGATAAGATATTCCTACTTTTTTGGCGCGATTGCCTATCAAGTTCCACTGTCGCATGTACAAGCTGCGGGTTGGGCCGGCCTTCCCGCACTTCCGAGGCGGTGTACGTTTGCGTCAATAGCCGATCGGAATTCGCTCCGTCGCTGCCATTTTTCGGTATCCTTGACACCTCGTTATTTGAAATCTAAAGTAATTTCGATGGAAGACCCGTTGCTGCCATTTGCGGACAAGGCCGATGCGATCCCGCTGGATCACGAAACCCGCGCGCATGGCGACGACCATGAGGCGCTGCGCCTGTGGCTGCGTCTTCTGACCTGCACCAACCTGATCGAAAGCGCGATTCGCGCCGATTTGCGGCGCGACTTTGACGTGACCCTGCCGCGTTTCGACCTGATGGCGCAGCTGTACCGCCATCCGGCCGGGCTGAAAATGGGCGAGCTGTCGCAGCGCCTGATGGTCACCGGCGGCAACGTGACCGGGATCGCCGACCAGCTGGCCAAGGAGGGCCTGGTGGCGCGCGAGTCCGATCCGGGGGATCGACGTGCCTGGCGTTTGCGCCTGACCGCGACCGGCCGCCAGGCATTCGCGCAAATGGCGACCCGGCACGAGAGCTGGGTGGTCGATCTGATGCATGGCCTGTCCGATAACGAGCGTACCCAGCTGTATGCCTTGCTGGGGCGACTCAAGAGCACCCTCGCAACAGCCGCCGACGCCTGAAACAGCCCAGCGCCGGCAAGACACTTGCAAACCAGGCAAGCCATACCCGCCCACCCCAAGGACCCGCCATGCGCATGAATCCCGCCCCCGAGCATTCGTTCAGCCACCGCCGCAGCTTCGCCGACTATCGCGCGCGCCATTTCGGTTTCGCGGCGCGCGGCGCGGTGGCCACCATCACCCTGAACCGCCCGGAACGCAAGAACCCGCTGACGTTCGAATCGTATTCCGAGCTGCGCGACCTGTTTCGCGCGCTGCAATACGCCACCGACATCAAGGTGGTGATCGTCACCGGCGCCGGCGGCAATTTCTGCTCCGGCGGCGACGTGCACGAGATCATCGGGCCGCTCACCAAAATGAAAATGCCGGAGCTGATGGATTTCACCCACATGACCGGCGACCTGGTGAAGGCCATGCGCCATTGCCCGCAGCCGGTGATCGCGGCGGTGGACGGCATCTGCGCCGGCGCCGGCGCGATCATCGCGATGGCCGCCGACCTGCGCCTGGGCACCCCGGCGGCACGCACGGCCTTCCTCTTTACTCGCGTGGGTCTGGCCGGCTGCGACATGGGTGCCTGTGCGATCCTGCCGCGCCTGATCGGCCAGGGGCGTGCTGCCGAGTTGTTGTTCACCGGGCGTGCGATGAGCGCCGAGGAGGGCGAGCGCTGGGGCTTTTTCAATCGCCTGGTTGCCGCCGAAACCCTTGCAGCGGAAGCGCAGCAACTGGCCGACAGCCTGGCTGCCGGCCCGACGTTCGCGCATGGTGTAACCAAGGCGCAGTTGCACAAGGAATGGGACATGGGGGTGGACGAGGCGATCGAGTCGGAAGCGCAGGCGCAGGCGATCTGCATGCAGACCGAGGATTTTCATCGGGCTTATCACGCCTTTGTGGCCAAGCAAAAGCCGGTGTTCGAAGGCAACTAAAAGGCGCCGGCCGTCGCCTCCACCAACCCACCAGGCACACCCAGCATGGACAGAAGCTACCTAGATTGGCCTTTTTTCGAACCGGCGCACCGCGCGCTGGCCGCACGCATCGACGCCTGGGCCGATGCCGGCTTGGCCGGCATCGAGCACGGTGAATCGGGTGCCGGCGGGCGCGCGGCGAACGACGCGGCCTGCCGCGAACTGGTGCGCCGCCTGGGCGAATGCGGCCTGACCCGCTATGCCGTGCCGCAGGCGCATGGCGGCGCGTTGCCGACGCTCGAATCGCGCTCGCTGTGCGTGATTCGCGAGCACCTGGCCTATCACGACGGGCTGGCGGATTTCGCGTTTGCCATGCAGGGCCTGGGTTCGGGCGCGATCGCGCTGGCCGGCAGCCCGGTGCTGCAAGATCGATGGCTGCCGCGTGTTGCCAGCGGTGCCGCAATCGCGGCGTTTGCCTTGTCCGAGCCGGATGCCGGTTCGGACGTCGGCGCCATGCGCACCAGCGCCCGGCGCGACGGCGATGCCTGGGTACTCGACGGCAGCAAGACCTGGATTTCCAACGGCGGCATCGCGGATTTCTACTGCGTGTTCGCCCGCAGCGACCCCGGGTCAAGCGGCGCGAAGGGTATCAGCGCCTTCGTGGTGGATGCCGGCACGCCGGGCCTTGCCATCAGCGGGCGCATCGACGTGATCGCGCCGCATCCGCTGGCCACGCTCAGCTTCGAGCACTGCCGCATTCCGGCCACCAACCTGCTGGGGTCCGAAGGCGGCGGCTTCAAGCTGGCGATGCAGAACCTCGACATCTTTCGCAGCTCGGTGGCCGCTGCGGCCCTGGGCTTCGCGCGCCGCGCTTTCGACGAGGCCCTGCGCCGCGTCAAGACCCGGCAAATGTTCGGTGCCACCCTGGGAGACCTGCAACTGACCCAGGCGGCCATCGGCGACATGGCGACCATGATCGACGCGGCGGCGCTCCTGACCTACCGCGCCGCCTGGTTGCGTGATGTCAAGGGTGTGCGCACCACGGCCGAGGCGGCGATGGCCAAGATGACCGCGACCGAAAACGCACAGGCGGTGATCGATCGCGCGGTGCAGTTGTTCGGCGGCCTGGGCGTTACCTCGGGCGAGGTGGTTGAACGGCTGTACCGTGAAATCCGCGCGCTGCGGATCTACGAAGGCGCCACCGAAGTGCAGAAGATCATCATCGCGCGCGAAGCGATGAAGGCCGACCATTGAACCAATCGAGAATCCGATGACCCCCTCCGCCCATCGCGATACCTTCGCGCGCGACAACCTGCCGCCGCGCGAGACCTGGCCCGAACTGTTGTTCGAGCGGCCGGAGCTGCAGTATCCGCCACGTCTGAATGCCGCGACGGAGCTGCTCGACCGACAGGTCGAGTTCGGCCATAGCGACCGTCCGGCGATCTGGCAACGGGTCGACGGCATGCCGGTGTTCGCGACCTATGCCCAACTGCTTTATCGGGTGAACCGCATCGCGCGTGTGCTGGTCGAAGACCTGGGCCTGGTACCCGGCAATCGGGTGCTGCTGCGTGGCCCGAACAACGCGATGATGGCGGCATCCTGGCTGGCGGTGATCAAGGCCGGCCTGATCGCGGTGGGCACCATGCCGCTCCTGCGGGCCCGCGAATTGAAGCAGATCATCGACCATGCGACACCGCGCATTGCCCTGTGCGATGCCGCCCTTTGGCAGGAAATCGCGACCTGTACCAACCCCAACCGCGAGCACCACAGCGCTTCGCTGGAGCGCATCTGTTACTTCAACGACGGTGAAAACGGCTCGCTGGAAGACATGCTGAGCAACAAGCCCGGCGACTTCCCGGCGGTCGATACCGCGGCTGACGATGTGGCCCTGATCGCATTCACCTCCGGCACCACCGGCGTGCCCAAGGGCACCATGCATTTCCATCGCGATGTAATGGCGATGTGCGATTGCTTCCCGCAATCGATCCTCAAGGTGCGGCCCGACGACATTTTCTGCGGCACGCCGCCGCTGGCGTTTACCTTCGGTCTGGGCGGCATGCTGGCATTTCCCTTGCGCTATGGTGCCTCCACGGTTTTAACCGAAAAGGCCACGCCCGAGACGCTGCTCCAGACCATTGCCGACTTTCGCGCCACCGTGTGCTTCACAGCACCGACCTTCTACCGCCAGATGGCTGGCTTGGCCGCCAATCACGACCTTTCCTCGCTCAAGAAATGCGTGTCGGCCGGCGAGGCGCTGCCAGATGCGACACGGCAGTTGTTCAAGGAAGCTACCGGTATCGAACTGATCGACGGCATCGGGTCGACCGAGATGATCCACATCTTCATTTCGCACACCCCCGAGTCGGTGCGCCGCGGCGCGACCGGGACCGCGATTCCCGGCTATCAGGCGCAAGTGCAGGACGATGCCGGTCGCGTGTGCGCGCCGGGCGTGGTCGGCAAGTTGGCGGTCAAGGGGCCGACCGGCTGCCGCTATTTGTCTGACAAGCGTCAGAAGGACTACGTGAAGAACGGCTGGAACTTGACCGGCGACGCCTATTCGATGGATGCCGACGGCTACTTTTACTACCAGTCACGCACCGACGACATGATTGTCACCGCCGGCTACAACGTGGCCGGGCCGGAAGTCGAGTCGTGCCTGCTTGCGCATCCGGCGGTGGCCGAGTGCGGCGTGGTCGGCGCGCCGGACGCCGAGCGCGGGCAGATCGTCAAGGCCTATGTGGTGCTAAAGCCGCAGCACAAGGGCGACAGCGCGATGAAGAAGACGCTGCAGGACTACGTGAAGACAGCAATCGCTCCCTACAAGTACCCGCGCGCGGTCGAATTCGTGACCGAGCTGCCGCGCACCGAAACCGGCAAGCTGCAGCGCTTCAAGCTGCGCCAGACAGCAGCTTCGGCAAGCGGCAAGTAGGAAGGGCCAGCCAACGAGATCAAGCAAGCCCAAGCAAAGCAAAGCAAGGCAAAGCAAGGCAAGGCAAAGCAAGGCAAGGCACGGCACGAAAAAGGAAGGTCAGGCAAAGCCTGACCAAGCGACCGCGCCGGATGAGGGGCGCCACGCGCCCTTCAATCCGGCGCACGTATTACGTCATGCAAGGCATGACGTAATACGTTTATTTGCCGAGAGCCCCGAACACCTTCTTCACAATATCGGTCCCCTTGCCGATCGGATCGGCGCGAATCGCCTTTTCCTCGTCGGCCATCATCAAAAACAAGCCATCGAGCGCCTTCTGGGTGACAAAGCTCTCCACATTGGCCTGATCGCCCTTGATGATCCCAAGCTTGGCGCCTTTGCCGGCGAACTCGTTGTACTTTTGCGCCAGGCCCACGCGCTCGGTCGCCTTCTTGACGATCGGCAGGAACTTGGCACGCAGCGTATCCGAGGTCTTGCCCTTGAAGAACTGCGTGCCCGAATCCTGGCCGCCGCTGATGATGCCCTTGGCATCCTGCACGCTCATCGACTTGATCGCGTTGATGAATACCGGCTTGGCCTCGCCCACCGCGCTCTCGGCCGCGCGATTGATCGCCAGGTGCAACTCCTCGGCCTGCTTTTTCATGCCCAGCGCATTCATCACGCCGCGCGCATCTTCAAGATACCCGGGCAGCGGAATCTTGACTTTCGGGTTGTTCCAGAAACCGTTCGCAACCGCCAGCTTTTCGACGGCTTTCAAGGTCGAGGTGTTGAGTGCCGATTTCAGGCCGGCGGTCGCATCCTGATTCGAGATATCGCTCCATGAAATCGCCCAGGCGTTGCTGGCGGCGA
This sequence comes from Burkholderiales bacterium, assembly GCA_040382235.1. GTDB lineage: Bacteria > Pseudomonadota > Gammaproteobacteria > Burkholderiales > JAEUOS01 > JAEUOS01. The sequence continues at coordinate 43,511 of JBEIFV010000024.1, read as the reverse complement.
TCGATCCCAGTGCCAGTGCCGCTGAAAGAGCAAGCCCTGCCAGCGGCGTAAACTTCGTTGTCATGTTCAAGATTCCCCTGATGTTCAAAACCCTCAAGACATTTAGCCCGATTGCCATTGCATTTGCAATAGCCGCACTGATTTTCGGCTTGACCGCGCGCCAGATGTTTTCCGGCATCCAGGAGGTTCCCGAGGTGCGCTTTGCCACCCTCAAGGGCGAGCTGGTCAACATGAGCGATCTGCGCGGCCGCGTGGTGCTGGTCAACTTCTGGGCCACCTCCTGCGCACCCTGCATCAAGGAGATGCCGCAACTGGTGGCCACCTACGGTGCCTACAAGGAGCGTGGTTTCGAGACCGTTGCCGTGGCGATGGACTATGACCCTCCGAACCTGGTCAAGGATTTCGCCGAGCGATTCAAGCTGCCCTTCATCGTGGCCTTTGATCCACGCGGCGAGATCGCCATGCGCTTCGGCGGCGTGCGTGCGGTGCCCTCCAGCTTCCTGATAGACCGCCGCGGCCGCGTCGTGATGACGCAGCAAGGCGAGATCGATTTCGCGAAACTCAAGCCACTGCTTGAAGCTGCGCTCAAGGGGCCATCCACGTGAAACCCGGGCGCGAAGCAGGTGAAGAGCGACAAAACGAAGTGGTCGGGGCGCCCGAGCGCAAATGGGTGTGGATGGATAAGTGGGATCCGGGCACCTGGCAGATGCCGGAGAACCCGACGCCCTTAACCCGCGTGCTGGCAGGCGTAGCGCTGGTCATCGTGCTGGTGATGACCATCTACCTGCCGCTCAAGATCATCGGTCTGCTCTAAAGAGAGGGTCGCCCTGGTCGCCGCAGACCTCATTGCAGGGCGCAAACCCTCACACCACCCCGGCCTCATGCGCCTGCACGTCGGCGTGATAGCTCGAGCGCACCATCGGCCCGCAGGCGGCATGTGAAAAACCGAGCTTCGCGGCTTCGGCCTCGAACATTTTGAAGATGGCAGGTTCAACGTAACGCTTGACCGGCAGGTGGTGGCCGGAGGGCGCCAGGTACTGTCCAAGCGTCAGCATGTCGATGTTGTGGCCGCGCATGTCGCGCATCACCGCGAGAATCTCCTCGTCGCGCTCGCCCAAGCCCAGCATCAGGCCCGACTTGGTCGGCACCGCGGGATGACTGGCTTTGAAGTCCCTGAGCAGCTTGAGCGAATGGGCATAGTCGGAGCCCGGGCGCGCCTCCTTGTACAGGCGCGGCACGGTCTCCAGATTGTGGTTCATCACATCCGGCGGCGCAGCGTTGAGAATGGCCAGTGCGCGATCCATGCGGCCGCGAAAATCCGGCGTCAGGATCTCGATGCGGGTCGCAGGCGCATGGCTGCGCACCGCGCGGATGCAATCGACGAAGTGCTGCGCGCCACCGTCCTTGAGATCGTCGCGGTCGACCGAGGTGATCACCACGTACTTGAGCTTGAGTGCGGCGATGGTCCGGGCCAGATTGCGCGGTTCGTCCACGTCCAGCGGGTTGGGCCTGCCATGGCCGACGTCGCAAAAAGGGCAGCGCCGCGTGCACACGTCACCCATGATCATGAAGGTCGCGGTGCCCTTGCCGAAACACTCGCCGATGTTCGGGCAGGAGGCCTCTTCGCACACGGTGTGCAGGTTGTGTTCGCGCAGGATCTGCTTGATTTCGGTGAAGCGGGTTGAGGGCGACCCCGCCTTGACGCGAATCCAGTCCGGCTTTTTGAGCGCAGCCGCGCCGATCACCTTGACCGGTATGCCGCGAATCTTCGATTCGCCCTTGAGTTTTTCGCCTTGCACCAATGCCATTTGCCTTGACTCCGTATCGATTCAGCGCGTCGCCGGTTTCGCCTCGGGCCACTCGCGCATGCCGAGCGCGCGCCGCAGGCTGCGCTTCCACCGGTGCCGCTTGTACTTGGCGAGATTGCGTTGCAAATAAGGATACTCGCGTTGTGCCCGTTCGAACGGAAATACCGCGCCCGGTCCGACATACAGCGCGTCGGCCGCGTATTGCGAATACGAAGTGAAGCCGGCCAGCCGGAAGCCGTGCTCGCGCAGCAGCGCATCGACCGCGGGAAACAGCGCCTGGCCCCTGTATATCTCGAAAAACTCGACTTCCATGTGGATGAAAGAGACCTTTGGGAGCAACTCGCCCAGGCCTTCGAGCACCAGCAATTCGGCGCCTTGCACATCCATCCACAGGATGTCGATGGCCGTCACGCTAGCACTTACGCAAAAGCGGTCGAGGCGGATCGACTCGACCTCGATGCGGTTTTGCACGTAGGTTTCTTCCGGATAGGCGCCACTGGCCTCGAACATCGACGAGGCGCCGTGGTTGCCGCCCGGCGTGCCGCCCACCGAGCGTGTCGGGTCGATGGCGAAAAAAGACAGCCTGCCTTCCTGCGCGGCGACCGCTTTTTCGGTCAGGTGGATGCGCGGTTCGGCCGCGGCCGCGGCACGGCATTTGGGCAGAGTGGCCGGGTTGCACTCAAAGGCGTAGACGGTGGCCGCCGGATAGGCGCGCGCAAAATCCGCGCTCTCGGCGCAATCACGCGCGCCAACATCGAACACCACCTTGACCGCGGCCGTATCGAGCGCGCAGCCGACCAAGTCATGGCAACGCTGCCAGACCTTCTGGCTCATTGCACTATCCTCCTGTCACTCAAGTGACATCCTCCCCGAGGGAGAATGAGCGCTCCCTGCGGGCGGCCGGGCGGGAGCACTCATGGATGCCCCGCGACGCCGGGCACCCAGAAATCACCGATGGCCAGATGATCGATGCGACGGTCCACCAGCGCCTGCACCGCCTCATGCGGGCCGCGCACGATCGGCTCTTCATGCACGTTGAAGCTGGTGTTGAGCACCAGCGGTATGCCGGAAAGCTGGCGATAGCGCTCGATCAGGGCCCAGTAGCGCGGATTGCGATCGCGCCGCACCAGTTGCGGTCGCGCCGTGCCGTCGACATGCACCACCGCCGGAATCCGTGCGCGCCATTCCTCCCTGACGTCGAAGGTGATGGTCATGAATTCGGCGGCGTGGCGGCCAGGTTCGACATTCTCGAACACCAGGTCGGCATATTCGGCCAGCGCAGACGGCGCGAAAGGCATGAATTCGCTGCGCTCTAAGCGGGCGTTGAACCAGTCGTTGATCGATTTGTCGACCGGCGCTGCGACCATCGACCGATTGCCCAGCGCACGCGGACCGAATTCCATCGCGCCCTGGAACCAGCCAACCACCTGGCCTGCATGGATGGCCTGCGCGGTGCGCTCCACAACACCGTCGGCGCCCGCATCCTCGTAGGCCAGTCCGCGCCGGATCAGTTCGGCCTCGATCTCATCGCGGGTCGGTTCGGTGCCCCAGTACACATGGGGCAGCGGGCCGGGGGAGCGCAGGAACCCGGGCGTCGCGCGCTCTTGCAGGAGCAGTGCCGCGCCGACGCTGTTGCCGGTGTCCGACATGCCGGGAAACACGAACAGGTGCTCGCATTCGGGCAATGCCGCGATGCGCTGGTTGAGCTTGACATTGGCGAACACGCCGCCGTTTACGGCCAGGCGGCGTTCGCCGCTGGCGCGCAGGTGGTTGCGGCAAATGCTGACAATCGCCTCTTCGAACACCGCCTGCGCCGCCGCCGCGACATTCTCGCGGGAATGCCCGACGATGGCCGATTCGAGAAACGCGCGGCGTCGCGAAAGCGCATGCGGTGCGCCACCGAAGTCGGAGTCGAACCCAAGGCCGTCGGCCGAGGCGCGCATGGCCCGGCGAAACTGGGACGCAAGCGGCGCCGGATCGCCGAAGGCCGCCAGGCCAAGCACCTTGCCCTCGTGGCGCAGCGGCATGAACCCCAGCAGCTCGGTGATGTCCATGTAGAAATAGCCGGGCGAATCACCGAGGCGATCACCGATTCTCCGGCAGGTCAGCTGGCCGTCCGCATAGGTGCCGGCGGTGAAATGAATATCCAGGTCGCCTTCGCCGTCCATGGTGATCACCGCGCAATGATCAAAGCCCGAGTAAAACGCCGCCGCCGCCGCATGCGAACGATGATGGTCGATGAAGTGCACCGCGGCATCCGGCCTGAAGCCTTCTCCGGCCAGGAATCGGTCCTGCATGAAGAATTCCTCCGGCCGCTGCGTGGAGCCGGCGCGCCTGAGGTCGTTCTGGATGCGGCGCAGGAATACCTGTTTGTTCGATTCGACGCCGCGCAGGCGCTTGAGGCCCGTCGACAGGGCGCGCTCGACACGCTTCCACGAGCTATCGCCGAAGCGCCGGCAGTAGCGCTCGGCCACATGGTCATAGTTGGCCGCGATGCAATCGACCGCGCCGCGGGTGAGGCCGGCCATGCGCAGGCATTCATCGATCGCCCGTTGCGGCAGGCGCCCGCCGTCGCACTTGATGCGCGACATGCGCTCCTCGGATACGGCAGCCACGAGAACGCCGTCGCGCAGCAGGCAGGCGGAAGCATCGTGCGACGAAGCGATACCGAGGATGATGCTCATCGGGCCTCGGATCCATGGGATTGAAGCGCGGCCAGCAGATGCGCAGCCAGGCGTGGGCCGGCCTCGGCCACGTTGGCCGCGGCGTTAAGCGAGGTGATCGATGCCGAGGGCAAACCGGCGTAGCCGCAGGGATTGATGCCGCGAAACGGACCCAGGTCGAGATCGACATTCAGGCTGGCGCCGTGATAACTGCAGCCGCGTCGTACCTTGAGCCCTAGGGCGGCGATCTTGGCGCCGCCGACATAGACCCCCGGCATGCCGGCCAGGCGTTCGCCGGCGATGCCGTAGCCGGCCAGGGTGGCAACCAGGGCATCCTCGATCATGCGCACCAGTTCGCGCACCTTGAGGCCGCGCCGATCGAGGTCGATCAAGAGGTAGGCGATGAGCTGGCCGGGGCCGTGATAGGTGACCTGCCCGCCGCGATCGGACTGCAGGACCGGGATGTCGCCGGCGTCAAGCAGGTGCACGCGCTTGGCGGCCAGTCCCAGGGTATAGACCGGCGCGTGCTCGGTCAGCCAGATTTCGTCCGCCGTCGCGGCGTTGCGCGCGCCGGTGAATGCGCGCATGCGCTCCTGCGTGTTCGCGTACAAGGTGCGGCCCAGCAGGCGCACCTGCACTTGCGGCAGCGGTGCCGTCACCAGCGGCGGTTTCGCGATGGCGGGTGCGCTCGTGCCGGTGGCCTGCATCACAGCGCCATCTGCACCATCGGGTGGTCCGACAGGTCCTGATACAGCGCATCGAGCTGCTCGCGCGATACCGCTCGAATCTCGAACGTGAGGCTCAGGAACTTGCCTTCGCGCGAAGAGCGCATGCCGACGGTCGATTCATCGAAATCCGGCGCATGCTTTTTCACCAGCGCGAGCATCGCCTGGGCGAAGCCGGGCTGGGTGCGGCCCATCACCTTGATCGGGAAATCAACCGGATACTGAATCAGCGATTCGGGAACGGTCATCGCGCTGTCGCGTATCAGAGCGCGGCCTTGGCCGCCTGGTACGCGGCGCGCATTTTCACGAACATCGGACCCGGCTTGCCCGCGCCGGCACCGTGACCGACGGGTTTGCCGTCGAGCCGGGTGATGGGCAGCACTTCCTTGGTGGCCGACGACAGCCACAGTTCGTCGGCATCCCATACTTCGGCCTCGGTGATCGGGCGCATTTCAAGCGGCATGCCGTTGGCACGCGCAAGATCGATGGTCGCATCCAGCGTGATGCCGCCCAACATCAGGTTGTCTTTTTGCGGCGAGCAGATCACCCCGTTCTTGACCACCAGCACGTTGGAGGCGGAAGCCTCGGTCAGATGGCCGTCACGGAACATCACCGTCTCGATCGCGTCCTGGTCGGCGGCCAGCTGGCGCATCAGCACGTTGCCCAGAAGCGAGGTCGACTTGATGTCGCAGCGCAGCCAGCGGTTGTCCACCGCGGTGATGCACGCCACGCCATTGGCATAGCTTTCGTCCGATGGCGTTGCCAGCGGGTTGGACATCATGAAGACCGTCGGCTTGGCGTCACTCGGAAACGCGTGATCGCGCTTGGCCACGCCGCGGGTGATCTGGAAATACACGCCCTGATTCTCAAACGGCTGGCGCCTGATGATCTCGGCGAGCAGTTCGTGCCAGCGTGCCTCGGAGTAGGGATTGGTGATGCGGATCGCATCGAGGCTGCGCTGCATGCGCGCCAGATGGCCTTGCGCATAAAAGGGCTTGCGCCGATAGACCGGAATCATCTCGTAGATGCCGTCGCCGAAAATGAAGCCGCGATCAAGCACAGGGATCTTCGCTTCTTCGAGGGGCATCCATTCGCCGTTCAGATAAATCATCGCTGCTTCCTTTTTTCAGTTTTTCGCAAACCACAGGCGCACGGTGTCGAATGCGCGCCCGAACACGCCAGCGCCGTCAATCTTCTCCAGCGCCAGCACCGGCACCGAGGCGATCTCGCGGCCGTCAATGGTGACCTTCATGTCGCCGACTTTCTGATTCAGTGCCACCGGTGCCAGCAGCGGCTTCTGGGAACTGAGCGTCGCCTTGACCCGATCGGCCTGGCCACGCGGCACCGTCACGAAGAGGTCGCGGTCGAAGCCGGCCTTGAGTTCGCGCACGCTGCCCTTCCAGACTTCGAGTGAAGATACGCTGCTGCCTTTTTCGTAGAGCCTGACCGCATCGTAATTGAGGAATCCGAAATTGAGCAATTTTTGCGATTCCGTCGCGCGCGCCGTCTCGCTTTGCGCACCCAACACCACCGACAACAGCCGGCGCGGCCCGCGTTTGGCCGAGGAAATCAGGCAATAACCGGCGGCGTCGGTGAAACCGGTTTTCATGCCGTCGACGTTCGGATCCATCCACAACAAGCGGTTGCGATTCGATTGTGTAATGCCGTTGTAACTGTAATCCTTGAGCGAGTACAGGGCATAGAACTCGGGAAAATCGCGAATGATCGCGGTAGCCAGCAGTGCAAGATCCTGGGCGGTGGTGAAGTGTTGCGGATCGGGCAGGCCGGTGGAATTGCGAAAGCTGGTCGCCTTGAGACCCAGTCGCTGCGCTTCGCGGTTCATGGCCGCGGCGAACGACTCTTCGGAGCCGGCGATCAGTTCGGCCAAGGCCACGCAGGCGTCGTTGCCGGATTGCACGATCATGCCGCGCAACAGTTCGGCTACCGTCACCGGCTTGCGGGGCTCGATGAACATGCGTGAACCGATCGCCTTCCATGCCTTTTCCGAGACCGGCACGACCTGCTCTTGCGTGATCGTCTTGGCCTTGAGCGCGGAAAACGCCAGGTAGGCAGTCATCAGCTTGGTCAGGGAAGCCGGCTCGATGCGTTCAGCCGGGTTTTGGCTTGCCAGTATCTGCCCCGAACTCATGTCCAGCAGCAACCAGGCTTTGGCATTGAGCGCCGGTGCGGGCGGATTCTGGGCTATGGCCAAGCTTGCGCAAGCGGCCAGGACAAGACCCGCGCCAATGCGGAAAAAAGAGTCAAAAAACACAAAAATGCCTTAAAAATCAAGCCCTACATTGTAGCAGAGCCGGTTCAACGCCCGCTCGAGGCGGTATGGCGCGCGGGTGCCGCGGCGAATGCGCGGCGCGCCTTACCAGGCTTGCCGAATGATGTTGCGGATAAGATGCAGGCGGCGGTGAAAAAAATGGTCGGCGCCGGCGATCACCACTACCGGCAATTCCAGCGGCTCCGCCCAGCGCAGCACCCGTTCGAGCGGCACGACATCATCCTTTTCGCCGTGGATCACGATGCTGTCGCCAGCGATTGCCTCGACTTGGCCGCGCGTGACGGCGGTGCCTACAAACACCATGCGATCGACCTTGATGCGCTGCGCCACGCGCGAGAGCACCAGTGAGCCGAACGAAAAGCCCGCCAGGACCAGCGCCTTGTCATCGAGGTCGAAACGCGACCGCAGCGCAAGCGCCACGGCCAGCAGGTCGTCGGTCTCGCCGCGCCCTTCATCGTGGGACCCGGCGCTCTGGCCGACACCGCGGAAATTCGGTCGCGCCGCGATATAGCCCAGTTCGACCATGGTCTTGGCGAGCGTCTGCACGACCTTGTTGTCGAGTGTGCCGCCGAACAGGGGGTGCGGATGTGCCACCAGCGCCAGGCCGACCGGCACCGCCGGCGGCATATCGATGACAGTCTCGATTGCGCCGGCCGGGCCCTCGATCAGGATGCGTTCGGACCGGAGCATTTTCGCGGCAGTTTTTGCGGGATGCGCTTCTAGATTTTCAGGCGCTCTACAACCTGGCCATTTTGCAGGTGCGATTCGACGATCTCGTCGATATCCTGCAAGTCCACATAGGTGTACCAGACACCTTCGGGGTAGACCACCACGCACGGGCCTTCCTCGCAGCGATCCAGGCAACCTGCGTTGTTGACACGGACTTTGCCGGCGCCGGAAAGCCCGAGTTTCTTGACCTTCTTCTTGGCGTAGTCCCGTAGTTCGGAGGCGCCCTTGGTCGCACAGCAGGCACGGGTGACGCCTGACGCATCGGGTTCGCGCTGGTTGGTGCAGAAAAACACATGACGCTCGTAATAACTCATGGTGAGGGACCCGGATGGACACAATGCGGTAGCGAATCTTCAGGGACGCGGCCAAACGGCCGGGGCACGCGCATTGAAGGGTTGGTCAGTGCTCGATCGATAGCTTCGCACCGTGAAGTATATCGGGATCACCGTGCGGATCGCCGCTGCAACGTCGACGTCGCACAATTCCGCCCGCCCGTGCCGGACCGGCCCGAGTCGGGATCGCAGCGGCATCGATCACCTCAACGCTCGGGGCGCTGCTGCGCGGAACGCGTGTCGCTTGCCAGCGCAAACGGAATGTAGAGCGCCACCAGAAATGGCCAGGCTGCCGAGATCAATTGCGTCAGGCCGTTGAAGTTGAGAAAGCGGCCGGGGTTGAACTCCTGCACGTTGGCCATGTAATAGGGGTTGGGAGGGGCGAAATTCACCACCAGGGTCGAGAAGGTGACCGCCATCACGATCAACGTCAGGCGCATCGGTCGCGGCAGCGCGATGGTAACCAATAGCGCCAAGCCGCCGATGGCCAGGCCACGCCACGCGCCCTGTGTCATCCAGGCCAGCGCATGTTCGGGCGGAAAAAGAATGGCTTGCGACAGCGCGCGCATGCCGCATGCCAGAGCAATGAACAAGAACAGCGGCAGCAGGCGCGGCGCATCCGGATTGAGCGCGCGCAGTCCGAGCGAACCCGCCGCGAACAGGCTCGCCGCGGTCACCGCCGATTCCACGCGGCTGAATTCGACGGGGGTGAACGGGTAGCCGGAGATCGGGCCAATGTATGCAAGGAGGCTGCCATGGCCGAACAGGATGCTTTGCGGGAACAGCAGCGCAAACAGCCAAAGTCCGGTCAGGATCAGGGCGCGCGCGCGATCGGGCGTGTCGGCAAACCAGCGTTCGAAGGCGCGCGCCAGGAGGCCGCGACCGAACACGGCTATCACCAGCGCCCCCCACAGGGCGCCGGCCAATGCTCCGGCGGTGTTGGTTGCCGCATCCGCCAGCGAAGGCGTGCGGCTCGGCATGTAGGTCTGCAGCGATTCGAGGGTGGCGCACAGGCATGCACCGATAACGACTGCCAGAACGATCGCCCCCCCTAAGCGCAGCGCGGGATAGACCGCCCAGACCACCAGCGCCCCGAGCGGAAAATACGCCGCGGTGTTGAGCCACAGGTCGAACGGCAGGGTTGGTTTGGGCCAGGCCTCGGCCCAGGCGAATGGCGAGAAGCCGCGATCGCGCCAGCCGGTGAACGGATGCAGGGTGGCGTAGATGATCAGCAACAGGTATACCGTACATAGTTCGCGCGCCAGCGGCGAACCCTGCTTGCGCGGCACTATGCGCCCCCGGCCCAGTCAAGTACCGCTTCGATCAGGCGGTCGGCGGCGCGCGCAAGCGCCGCGGCGCCGCCCGGCCCGTCCGCGGTGGCTGCTGGTACCTCGAAGACGAACGGGCGCTGGCGCAAGACCTCGCGCCCGGAGCTCAGGGTGGCGCGTGCGCGCAGCACCGCGCGGCTGGATTTTTCACTATCGAAGGTCTGGGCAAATTCATCGAGTTCGATGCGCAACGCAGGCCCTGCGCCACCGAGCAGCGTGCCGCCTGCCACCAGGCGCTCGCGCAGTCGGGCATCAATGAGGATTGGCGGCGGCATCACCCAGCGCGTCTGGCTATAGGCCATCGGTTGTGCCGGGTTGGCGTAGCCCAGCCGGTAATGCGCGTTTACGCTGTCGATCCAGCGTGGTGCCACCACCTCCACCGTGCCCAAGGCCTTGACGTTCAGGCGCGAAATCGCAGCCGCAGGCGGACCGAAATCCCACACGCCGATCGGCGCCTGCGACTTGGGGCCTACCGAACAGGCGGCAAACAGGACAGCAAACGTGCAGCCCGCAACAGAGCGATGCAATAGCGGATGCCTGGCGCCAGACCCCAATCTCATTTTGTGCCTCCTGCGGGTGCGGAAAACCCGGGTTCGCCAGGCCCGGGCCTGCCCGGTTGCTGGCCGAACAACACGCTGGTCGGTTCTTCACCCAGGCGATCGGTCACCCGTTCAAGCGTGCGCGCGCTGCGATCGGCGTTGTCAAGCAAGGTGTTGATGCGTGGCAGCGTCTGGCTTTCGAAACTGCGGGCCGCCTGACCGACTTGCTCCGCACTCGAGGCCGCGCGATCGATTACGTCCAGCCGGCGCCCCAATTCGGTCGACAGCTTGCCGAAGGAGACCAGCGTTTCATCGGCACGCAGCAGGAGCGCATCGGCGCGCAGCAAGAGCGGCGCCACGCCTGCGATCGCTCGGCGGCTGTCATTGGCCAATGCGGTCACAGCACCGGCGACGGGCTTGACTTCGTCAGCCAGTTGCCCGACGCGCAACGACACGGTCTGCACGCCGGTGAGCGACTGCACCAGCAGTTTCTGGTTGTCGTCGCCCAGCAGTTTGCTGACCTGGTCCATGGCGGTCGCTGCGCGCACGATCAGGTCTTCCCCGGAAAGGCTGAAACGGTCAAACATCGACGGACGGATATTCAGGCGCGCCGGTGATTGCACGCTCGAAGGCAGGAGCTTGGCGTCCCGCACCTTGGGATCGGTGTCCAGTTGCACATAGGCCAGGCCGGTCAGGCCCTGCATGCCGAGTTCGGCGAAGGTCGCGGTGGTGATCGGGGTGGTCGGCAAGACGCCGATGCGCACCAGGATCTGCCCGGGGTTTTCGCGGTCGAATTCGATCGCCTCGACCTTGCCCACTTCCATGCCGCGGTAGCGCACCGCTGCCTGCGGGTTCAGGCCAGCCACCGTGCCGCTGGTGGAGAGCACATAGGGCAGACGTTCCTGGGTGTCGCGGTTGAGCCACATGGCGGCGGCCACGATGCCGATGGCCAGAATTACCGTGAATATGCCGGCCAAAAGCGCGTGAGAGCGGTTTTCCATGGTTCATCTATCCGGTGTGCGCTGCTGCTGTCGATCGCGCCCCGGTGGTACCGGGTGATGCCGGGTGGTGCGACAGGCGCGGCGAGACTGGTGCAAGGCCAGCAATTTTCATCTTATACGACAAAAGGATAATCACGAATCACCTCGATGGCGCGCTGCGCGCGCTCGCCCAGGAAAAAGGTCTTGATGAACGGGTGCGGAATCGCGATTACCTCGCGCACCGGCCCCACGGCGATCACTTTCTGGTCGGCCAGTACGGCTACGCAGGTGGTCAGTTCGAACAGGGTATCGAGGTCGTGGGTCACCATCACCACGGTGAGCTTGAGCTCGCGATGCAGCTCGCGAATCAGGGCGACAAACGAATCGGAGCGGTCCGGATCGAGCCCGGCGGTGGGCTCGTCGAGAAACACCAGTTCGGGCTCAAGAGCCAATGCACGCGCCAGGGCGATGCGCTTGACCATGCCACCGGAGAGGTCGGCCGGCATCTTGTAGGCATGACGCGGCTCGATGCCGACCATTTGCAGTTTGAGGAGCACGATGTCGCGAATCAGGTCTTCGTCGAAACACTTGAGCTCGCGCAGCGGCAGGGCGATGTTGTCGAATACCGGCAGCGCCGAGTACAGCGCGCCTTCCTGGAACAGCACGCCCCAGCGGTTGCGCAGTGCCTGCAGGGCGGCGCGATCGGAGGAATCCAGACGCTGGCCGAAGATCGATACTCTGCCCTGGTGCGGCGTCTCCAGTCCCAGCATCTGGCGCAACAGCGTGGTCTTGCCCGAGCCGGAGCCGCCGACCAAGGCCAGAATTTCGCCAGTGCGCACCTTGAGATCGACGCCGCGATGCACCACGAATTCGCCAAACCTGGTCCACAGCCCTTCGATCTCTATGACGTACTCGTCTTTATGTGGCAGCGGGGCAGCCATGCGGGTGCTCATATGCCGACGTTCGAGAACGCGATCGCGAACACCGCGTCAGCCAGGATCACCACCGTGATCGAGGACACCACTGCGCTGGTGGTGCCGCGTCCCAGGCTTTCGGTATTGGGTTCGATGCGCAAGCCGAAATGACATGACACCAGGGCGATCAAGGCGCCGAACACGATGCCCTTGCCCAGGCCGATCCACAGGTTGGCGATCTTGACCGCGTTGGGCAGGGCGTTGAAAAAGTACGACATCGATAGGTCGAGCTGGATTTTGGCAGCCACCATGCCGCCCAGGAGCGACACCACGTCGGTCCACAGGATCAGGAGCGGCAGGGCGATGGCCAGCGCAACCACCTTGGGCATGATCAGCCGAAACCCCTGCGGAATGCCCATGACCGCAAGCGCGTCGAGTTCTTCGGTAACGCGCATGACGCCCAGTGACGCGGTCATGGCCGAACCGGAGCGGCCAGCCACCAGGATCGCCGCCAGCACCGGACCCAGTTCGCGGATGATGGCCACACCCAGCAGATCGACGATGAAGACATCGGCGCCGAACTGCTTGAGTTGCTTGGCCGACAGGTAAGAAAGGACGATGCCGATCAGGAAGCCCACCAGTGCGGTGATGCCCAGTGCCTGCGCGCCCGAGCGATACAGGTTGGCCGAGATTTCGCGCCAGGGGCCGGCCTGTGGTCGTGCTGCGAAGCGTCCGAGATCCAGCACAACCTGCCCCAGCAGGCGCACGAAGCCGGACAGGTGTTCGATGAAGCGCCGGGTCTCGGTGCCGATCGCGACCAGGACGCCGAACGGATCGAAGCGGACGGGATCCGCGGGGATCGCCTGCATCTGCCGGAAAGGCTCGAACAGCATGCGGTGCTGCGGATCGAGGATGAGGTTTTTCGGTTCACGCCCGCCCCAGGCCTGCCACAGCATGAGGGCACCGACATGATCCATCGCGCTGGCGTGCGTCAGGTTCCACGCCGTACCGGTGGCCTTGCCGTGCATAACAAGCTCTGACTTCAGGGCCGCAATGCGCCTGCGTGCCGGTGCTCCACCGGTGCCGGCAGAAAGCCCTTGCACGTTCCAGCGACCACGCAGCACCACGCACGGTGCGGACGCAGCGCGGTCAAGTTCGAGACTTGGTTGGGAATTCGGTTCGGACATTGCCCGGCGGGCCGCCTATCCTCAGGACGGAGCGAACCCTTGTTCCTCATGTTTTGCGAAAATTGCCGGCGCCGCCGTGACCTCACGCTCGTTACCAGCAACATGGCGGCCTCGACACAGGCATGTTTCGGTCTTCGCTTTCGCCGTTTCTGGCAAGCGCGCGCCATCGGCCCGGTGCAGTTTGCAGCTAAACGCTCGAGTGTAGCAAATGGGGTCGCTTAGAATACGGCATGTCCGACACGCCGCAAGCGTTTGAGCTTGAATCGCAGATGCTCCTGTTGCGCATACTGCGTGCCACGCAGGCGCAAACCTCGACCACGACAGCTTCGCTGGCGCGCTCGCTGTCGGTCGGCTACGAGGCAATCGAGGTGGCGCTGGCTGCTCCCGCAGCACGCGATGCCGGCATCAGCTGCACCGCGGGCGGCGAAGTGCTGCTGGCGCGCCCCTTCGACGCACTGGACGTGCAGGCTGTCAGCGCAGCCTTGCCCGACCTGTCGCGGGCGGCGTTTGATGTACACGTGATCGACGTCACCGCATCGACCAACGCCGACCTGATGGCGGCGGCCACGCACCTGCCTTCGGGCCGGGTACTGGTCGCCGAACTGCAAACCGCGGGGCGCGGGCGCCGTGGCCGCGCCTGGCACGCGCCTCTCGGGGGCAGTCTGACGTTTTCCCTATTGTGGAAGTTTGCTGGCGGCGCCGCGTCGCTTTCCGGCTTGAGCCTGGCGGTCGGGCTGGCGGTGGCGCATGCGCTTGACCGCTGCGGCGCACTTGGAGTGATGCTCAAGTGGCCCAATGACCTGCTCGCGCCCCATGCTGAGGGTTGGGCCAAGCTGGGCGGCATCCTGATCGAAATCGCCGGGCCCTCGAACGGACCGGTGCATGCGGTCATCGGCATCGGACTGAATTTGCGATTGGGGTCGGGTGCTGTGCGCATCGATCAGCCGGCGACCGACCTTTGCTCCCTTGGCGCCACGGTTTCACGCAACCGCGTGCTGGCGCTGGTGCTCGATGAATTGGCGCATGTGCTGCGCAGTTTCGCGGCGGATGGCTTTGCGCCGTTCGCCGCGCAGTGGAACATGCGGCATGCGTTCGCGGGGCAGCGCGTCGTCATGTCCGCCGAGGGCGCGGCTTCGGTCGACGGCCTTGCGTTGGGTGTCGAAGCGGACGGCGCGCTGCTGCTTGAAACGCAGACCGGCCCCAGACGTGTGACAAGTGGCGAACTATCATTGCGGGCAGCATCCGCGACGCCGGGTCGGCCGGATGCATAGCCGGTGTTAGAGTCGATCACACGCTGAGCACACGAAATATCCATCAATATGATTACCGTCACGCTGTCGCCGAAATTCCAGGTTGTCATCCCGCAACAGGTTCGCCAGTTGCTGGGCTTGAAGCCAGGGCAACAATTACGGGTGGTTTCGTATGGGGGTCGGGTCGAGCTGATTCCGGTACGTTCAATGAAAAGCCTGCGCGGCTTTCTCAAGGGCATGGATACTGCCATTGAACGCGAGGAAGATCGCGTATGAGCCTGACTGTCGTCGACGCGTCGGCGCGGCTTGCGTACTCGCCGACACGGCGCGCGCCGGTGGGGTGCGACCCTACGAACTCAGGACACGGACTTTGCAAGGCTGGATGGTGTTCGATATTTCGCGAAGTGGACAGGCGGCACTACAACCGCATCAACCATACGACGGGGGCGGCATGACATTGCACACACAGACACACAAACAGAAGAGTGCGTCTGTGTTCGTGCTCTTGGTCGGCGCCCTGATCTTCAATGCATGGCCAACTCTTGTTACCGCTCAGGCGTACCCGGTCCGCGCCGTGCGCTTGATCGTGCCATACGCGCCGGGCGGCGGCACCGACATACTGGCGCGCGCCCTCGCGCCGCGGGTGTCGGAGGCGCTCGGTCAATCCCTGGTGGTCGAGAATCGTCCCGGCGCGGGCGGCAATATTGGCGCGGATGCCGCGGCCAAGGCGGCGCCGGACGGCTATACGCTGGTGATGGCCGCCAACACCATCGCCATCAATGCGGGCCTGGGCAAGCTGCCGTTCGACCCGGTCAAGGATTTCGCACCCGTGACTATGCTTGCCAGCGCGCCGATGCTGCTGGTGGTGCATCCGGGTGTGAACGCCAAGAGCACTGCCGAACTGGTCGCGTTGGCCAAGGCAAGCCCGGCCCGACTCAACTTCAGCAACCCCGGCAACGGCACGCCGCAGCATCTGGCCGAAGAACTGTTCAACCGCATGGCCGGCGTCGACATCCAGCATGTGGTCTACAAGGGCGGTGGCCCGGCCCTCCTGGATCTGGTGGCCGGCACCACGCAGGCCGCGGTGCTGACCATGGCTTCGGTCAAGCCCTTCGTTGCGAACGGCAAGCTGCGCGTGCTGGCGGTGGCCACGGCAAAGCGCTCGCAGGCAATGCCGGAAGTGCCGACCATTGCGGAATCCGGCGTGCCCGGCTACGAAGCCGATCTCTGGTACGGCATCATGGCGCCGGCCGGCACCGCGCGCGAGGTGGTGCAGCGCCTGAATCAAGTGTTCGCCCGGGCACTGGCCGCACCCGAGGTGCAGGAACGGCTGGCGGCTCTGGGGTTCGAGGCGGCGCCGGGAACGCCCGAACGCCTGGGCGAGATTCATCGCAACGACATCGAGAAATACGGCAGGCTGATCCGCGAAGCCGGAATCAAGGGGGAATGATGAGCGTGATCGATATAGAAGTCGATGCTCAACGCGCCTTCACGGCGATGGAGGCGGGCGGCATCGCCCTGCTGCCGCAAAGCGTGGGCTATTCTCTGATCGCAGCGCACCCGGTCCCGTTGCGGCGCATCTTCGACACCAAACGTCGCACCCCCTCCAAGCTCAACGCGATGCTCGGCAACGACGCCATCGCCGGCGAGCTTTACGTGCTTTCCAGTCGCGCCCGCGAAGTGCTCGACGCGATCACCCGCTGCTACGACCTGCCGCTGGGCGCGATCGCGCCGTTTCGCCGCGAGCATCCGATCTTTCGATTGCTCGACGACGACATGATGGCGCGCAGCACCAAGGACGGCACGCTCCTGATGCTGCTCAACGCCGGGCCCTTCCATGCGGCGATCACGCGTTTGTCGCATGCCGGCAAGCTCGCCCTGTTCGGCTCCTCGGCCAACGTTTCGATGACCGGTACCAAGTTTTCCAGCGACGACATCGAGCCTGAGATTCGCGCCATCGCGGATGTCTCGATCGACTACGGCCTGATGAAATACCACCCTTATCGGCAGTCGTCGACGCTGCTCAACCTGGAGACCCTGGAGGTGGTGCGCTACGGCTCCTGCTACGAGGACATCCGGGATATCGTCAGGCGCTATTTCGGCACTGAACTGGGGCCGCGTCCGGCAGCGTAGGATCCTTCTCGAAATCAGGCGCCGAACGCGTAATTCCGTCCCGGTGCCGCTGCGAACAGCGCCTGTGTGTACTCGTGTTTGGGCGCACCGAACACCTGGATGGCCGTGCCGATCTCGACCACGCGCCCCTTGGACATCACCGCGACGTGGTCGCACACCTGGGCCGCGACCCGCAGGTCATGCGTGATGAACAGCATCGCCAGATTCATGCGGTCACGGATTTCGTCGAGCAACTGCAGCACCTGCGCCTGCACCGATACGTCAAGCGCGGATACGGCCTCATCGGCGATCAGCAACTCCGGTTCCATCGCCAAGGCGCGGGCGATGCAGATGCGCTGGCGCTGGCCGCCGGAAAACTGATGCGGGTAGCGGCCCAGGGCCTCGGGGTCAAGGCGCACGGTTTCCATCAGTTGCTTGGCGCGTGCCAGCGCATCGGCTTTCGAAGTTCCGTAATTGAGCGGTCCCTCGATGATCGCCTCACCCACGGTGCGGCGCGGGTTCAAGCTGCGATAGGGGTCCTGGAACACGATCTGCACGCGTCGACGCAGCGGGCGCAGCTGGCGCGCGCCCATGGTGGCGATGTCGTCGCCGGAAAGCCGCACGCTGCCGCTGGTGGGGTCTATCAGGCGCGCGATACAGCGCGCGACGGTTGACTTTCCGGAACCGGATTCGCCGACGATGCCCAGGGTCTGGCCGCGCCGGATTTCGAAACTCACGTCTTCGGCGGCATGCACCGCGTGCTTTTTGGCCAGAAAGCCGCCGCTTTTGTAGATCTTGGTCAGGTGCGCGGCAGCCAGCACGATCGGCGCGGCAGCATCGGCGTCGCGTTTGCGCGGCGTGATGCTGGGCACGGCTGCGATCAGCATCTTCGTATAGGCGTGTTCCGGGCGTGCCAGCAGGTCGGCCTTGGCGCGCGTTTCCACCAGCTTGCCCAGGCGCAGCACGGCCACTCGGTCGGCGATCTCGGCCACCACGCCGAAGTCGTGGGTGATGAACAACACGCCGGTGCCATGGCTTGCTGCAGTTCGCGGATCAGCTTCAAGATCTGCGCCTGCGTGGTCACATCCAGCGCGGTGGTCGGTTCATCGGCGATCAGCAGCACCGGATCCATGATGAGGGCGATGGCGATCACGATGCGCTGCCGCTGGCCGCCCGACAACTGATGCGGGTAGGAGGTCATCATGCGTTCCGGGTCCGGCAGGTGCACCTCCTCGATCACGCGCTTGACGCGCGCGCGGCGTTCGTTGGGCGAGAGTGTGCTGTGCATGCGCAGCACCTCGTCGATCTGGTCGCCGCAGGACATCACCGGATTCAAGGCCGTCATCGGCTCCTGGAAAATCATCGACATGCGCACGCAGCGCAGCGCGCGCAGGCGTTCGGCACTGGCGCCCAGGATGTTTTCGCCCTCCAGCAGGATCTCGCCGCCAGTGGCCTTGAGTTCCTTGGGTGATAGCCCCATGACCGCATGCGCGATCACCGACTTGCCGGAACCGGATTCGCCGACCAGGCAGACAATCTCGCCGCGCCCGACCGTGAGGCTGACGTCCGTCACTGCGTGGGCACGGTCGCCGCCGCGCGGCAGCGCGATGCTTAAAGCCCGTATTTCAAGAACCGCGCTCATGCCCGCTTGGCCATCTTGGGATCGAGCACGTCACGCAAGCCATCACCCAGGATGTTCACCGCCAGCACCGTGAGCGCCAGGAAGATGCCGGGGAAAAACACGTTGTGCGGAAACTGCTGGAACTGCACCCGGCCCTCGGCCATGATGTTGCCCCAGGTCGGAATATCGGTCGGCAGGCCGAGGCCCAGGAACGACAGGATTGCCTCGGTCAGGATCGCCGATGCGCAAATGTAGGTGCCCTGCACGATCAAGGGTGCCAGCGTATTGGGCAGGATGTGGCCGAACATGATCTTGAAGGTGGGCGTGCCCAGCGATATCGCGGCTTCGACGTAAGGCTCCTCGCGGATCGACAGCACCAGCGAGCGCACCAGCCGGGTGACGCGCGGAATCTCGGGGATGGCGATGGCGACGATCACCGACAGCAGGCTGGCCTTCCACAAGGCCACCAGGGCAATCGCGATCAAGACGCCGGGAATGGCCATGATGCCGTCCATCACACGCATCAGCGGCATGTCGAGCCAGCGCAGGTAACCGGCGGAAAGGCCCGCGACCACACCCAGAAACACCGCGATCAGCGCACAGGCGATGCCGACGATCATCGAGATGCGCGTGCCGTAAAGTACGCGGCTGTAGATGTCGCGCCCGAAGGAGTCTGAACCCATCAGGAAATCGTGCTTGATGCTTTCGCCCTCGAGCGTGGTGATCTCGCCGCTGGCGCCTGGCAGCAGGTCGCGACTGCCAGGGTCGAACAGCGTGGGGTCCACCGTGCCCAGCCAAGGGGCGGCGGCGGCGATCAGCATCAGGATGCCCAGCACCACCGCGCCAATGCGCACCGCCCAGTGGCGGCCCAGCCGGGTCCAGACCGAGGGCCGCTCGAAAACGTTGGCGGCTTCGGTGGAAAGATCGGCAGCGGCGACGGGTGCAGTCATCGGGGACTCGTGAACCTGCTCATGGGCAATTCAATAGCGGATTCGCGGGTCGAAGAACAGGTACGAAATATCGACCAGCAGGTTGATCAGCACGTAGACAAAAGAGAAAAACAGGATCACGCCCTGAATGGTCGGAAAGTCGCGCGCCAGCACCGCGTCCACCGTGAGGCGGCCCAGGCCCGGAATGCCGTAGACCGATTCGGTCACCACCACCCCTCCGATCAGCAAGGCGATGCCGATGCCGATCACGGTGATGATAGGCACCGCCGCATTGGCCAGCGCGTGGCTGATCAGCACGCGGAATTCCGGCAGGCCTTTGGCGCGCGCGGTGCGGATGTAGTCTTCCGAGAGCACGTCCTGAACCGCGGCGCGTGTCACGCGCGCGATCAATGCGATATAGATCACCGACAAGGTGATCGAAGGCAATATCAGGTGACGGATGAAGGGCAGGAAGCCGCCTTCCAGGCGCTGGTAACCCTGCACCGGCAACCACCCCAGTTTGAGCGACACCAGCCAGATCAACAGGTAACCCAGCACGAATACGGGAATCGAAAATCCCATCACCGAGAAGCCCATCAAGGCGCGATCCAGCCAGCCGCCCTGTTTCCACGCAGCCAGTACGCCCAGTGGCACCGCGACCACTACCGCGATCACGATCGTGCATAGCGACAGGGCCAGGGTCGGTTCGATGCGCTGGCCGATCAGCGCTGCTACCTTGATCTTGAAGAAATACGATTCACCCAGGTCGCCACGCAAGAGGTTGCCGAACCAGATGCCGAACTGTACCGGCAGCGGTTTGTCGAGTCCGAAGTTCTCGCGGATCTTGGCGATGTTCTCTGGCGATGCCGCATCGCCGGCGATGATCGCCGCCGGATCGCCCGGCGTGAGCCTGAGCAGCAGAAACACCAGCACCGCCACGATCAGGAGGACCGGGACGGTGGCGGCGATACGCTTTACAAGAAAAGCGAGCATCTGCGCTGCGCGTAACTCTGCGGCCTGTCATTCCCGCACAAAGGGAGATCCAGTGCTCTGGCCGCAGCGCAGCGCAAGCTCCGACTGCGGAAGGGTATCGCCGTCGATGCCGTCCCTGATGTGACGGCGAGGCTCCACGCCGAATACAGGGTGACCAACGGGGCGGAGCCCGCCCCGCCACTCACTTCTTGATGTTCCAGTAGAAGTTGCCCGGCCCGATCACGATCCCGGTCACGCCCTTTTTGAGTGCGGCGGGGTTGATGTACTCGCCCACCGGTGCATGCGTGCCCACTTCGTAAGCGCGCGCCTGGATGGCTTCGGCCAGACCTTTGCGCTTGGTGGCGTCAGCTTCGCGTGCGAACTGATCGCGGAGTTTTTCGATTTCTGTGTCGGTCGGCCAGCCGAACCAGGACTTTTCACCGGCCGCGCCGATGGCGGCGTTGGTCAGCGGGTTCCAGATGTCGGGCGAGACCCATGCGGTGGCGAAAATGCTCCAGCCGCCAGCCGCAGGTGCATCCTTCTTGGCGCGCCGCGAGACCAGGGTGTTCCAGTCCATCGACTGCAGGTCGACCTTGAAGCCGGCCTGGCGCAGCAACTGCGCCGCCACATCAGGCAGCTTGGTGATCGAGGCCAGGTCGGTCGGCTTCATGACCACCACCGTGGTGCCATCGTAGCCGGAGGCCTTGAGCAGTTCCTGGGCCTTTTTCATGTTCGACTTGCCCATCAGGTCGCTGCCCTTGAGCGAGCCATAGGGCGTGTTGCACACGAACATCGAGGCGCAGGGCTTGTAATACTCCTTGATGCCGACCTGGGCTTTGAGAAAGGCCTCCTGGTTGAAAGCAGCGATCGCCGCCTGCCTGACCTTCGGGTTGTTGAACGGCGCGTGCAGGTGGTTGAAACGCACCATGTACTGGAAGCCCAGGTTGTTGGCGTTGACCACGTTGACGTTGGCGTCCTTGGCAAGCGCCGCGTAGGACTCGAACGCGGGTTGCTCGATGATGTCCACCTCGCCCTTGGACAGGGCATTGACCTGCGCCTGCGCGTCGCGCAACGCCAGATTCCATTCGACGCGATCGACATACACGCTCTTGCCGCCGGTCGAGCCCGAGGCGGGCTCCTTGCGCGGCACGTATTTCGGGTTCTTCAAGTAGACAGCCTTGTCACCCGGCTTGAATTCGTCACGCTTGAAAATATAGGGGCCGGAACCGACATATTCCTCGATCTGCTTGTCCGCCGGGGTGTCGGCCACCCGCTTGGGCATGATGAACGGCACGTTCGAAGACGGCTTGCCGAGCGCGTCCAACATGATGCCGCAGGATTCCGAGAGGAAAATGCGGAAGCTGTCGGCCGTCGGCGAATCCATGCGCGCGATGAAAGTGAAGAGCTTCTGCCCCATGGCGTCGCGCTTGCCCCAGCGCGAAAGCGAAGCGATCACGTCTTCACCGGTGACCGGCTTGCCATCGTGAAACTCCAGGCCTTTGCGCAATTTGAAGGTCCACAGGCGATTGTCGGGGCTCACTTCCCAGGTATCGACCATCTGCGGCTTGATCTGGCCCTTTTCGTCAGTGCCGAACAGGGTGTCGTAGATCATGTAGCCATGGTTGCGCGCCATGTACTGGGTGGTCCAGATCGGGTCGAGAATTGACAGGTTCGAGTGCGGGACGACCTTGAGCACCTTTTCCTGCGCAAGTGCGCCACCCGACAGGGCAGCGGCGCCCAGCACGAGCGCGGCGAGCAGGGATTTCAACGGCGAGTTCTGCATGGTCATGCGAAGCTCCAGTGGATTGGCAATGAAGAAACGATCGAGTGTACAGAAAAAATGAAGCAATCAACGTGCCGAAATGGGTGCGGCGGGTAAACCCCTATTGGGTCGGCGCGCAGTCTGGAATCGTCACCGCCGATAGCGCCGGGCACAGGCCGACTCAGGGTTCGGCCGCTCCGCTCAGATTGTGTGGCTGCCATAGCCGGCCTCGCGTTGATGGCGAACCCGCAGCACACGCACACTATCGGTGCGGGCATCATATTCGTACTTGGCGAGGTAACCGCTATGCCCGCGCTTGATGATGAGCTCACGCAATACGCCCTCTACCGGGCGACCGATACCCGGTTGGTGCGTCAATACCTGCAGGGCATCAAGATTGAACGCCAGCAATGCATAAGCCCCAGGGTCGTTGGATCGCCAAAGAAACTCTTCGAGGCGCACAAGGTCGCCAAACGCGGCCTCGCTTAGGTGAACCCGCGCCACGTCAAGCGATTGTTTTGGGCGAAGGCTTGCGCGGTTTGCGGCCCTTGCCTGCGCGGAAATCGGCCAGCCTTGCAAAATAGTCATGTACCGCGGACAGTTCGTGACCCAACCCGCTCGCCTTCATCTCGGCCTGCGCGTCTTGCGCATCGCGCTGGAATTGCTCGCGCATGCCCGCTTGTTCGGTGGCGGTGGCCAGGGTCTGGAGCATGAAGGCATGCGGACTTATGCCCGCCTTGCGCGCAGTCTCGTCAATTTGCGCCTTGAGCGCCAACGGCAACTTCAGGCTGGTGGGCTGAAAGGCGCCAGGTCGGGGCGGCAATGCAGGGGCGGCTTGCGCGGGGTTGTGCGTCTTGCGTCTGGCGTTTGCCGCGTTGGCAGGCATGGTGTGATCCTCGAATGGCGGGCAGGTAGTGACTTCTTGCTACCGAGTTTATCACCACAGCTTGGCCGCTTTTCGCTCGGGCGACTCGGGGCCGGCAACGGGGCAAGCCCGCGCCCAGCTTGATTCAACGGGTCGCCCCGGCCCCTGCGAAGCGGGGATAGCCTTTGGATCGGCAACAAGCCCATGTCCTGCGCCAGGCCGCGATAGCGTCTTTAGTGATAGGGCACCGCAGCGCTACCATGCGCCTTGAACGTTTTACGCCGGCCAGGAAATCGCCGGCTGTGAACGCTCGAAGTCGAACGCCGCCGCCAGCGCCAGGTCTTCACGATAGGCCGGCGCCACGATCTGCATGCCGATCGGCAATCCTTGTGCGGTAAAGCCGCAGTTGACGCTCAAGGCCGGCTGCTGGGTCAGGTTGAAGGGATAGGAAAACGGTGTCCACCAGGTCCAGTCGACGGCATTCGCCGTGATCGCCGCCGGCACCTCTTGCGGCGCGATGCGCCCTACCGCGAACGGCGGAACCGCCAGTGTCGGGGTTACCAGCAGGTCATAGCGCTGGTTGAAGCGCTTCATCGCCTCGCCCACTGCCACCCGCTGCTGCTGGTAATCCAGAAAATCGCCGACGCTATAGCGTGCCGCGTATTCGCAGGTGGCTTGCAGCCCGGCGTCGAGCAGCTTGAAGCGCTCCGGCGGCAGCTTGCCGAAGGTATTGCGCGCGGTGGCGAACCAGTGGGTGGCGAACAAGGGGCCGCAGTCCGGCAGGCCGGGATCGACCTCTTCGACGATCGCGCCAAGAGCGCTGAGCGTCGTCACCGCGCGCTTGACCGCCGCAGCAACTTCCGGGTCGACATAGGGCACGTAACCCAGGCGTGGGCTGTAGGCCACCCGCAGCCCTTTGATGCCGCGTTTGAGAGCGGCCGCATAAGCGGGTTCGGCGGGCGGCAAGGCGCTCCAGTCGCGCGCGTCGGGAAGTGCCAGCACGTCGAGCAACAGGGCTGCATCCTCGACCGAACGCGTCATCGGGCCGACATGCGCGACCGTGCCCATCGGCGACAAGGGCCAGGCCGGTACGCGGCCGAAATGCGCCTTGATGCCGGTGGTGGCGGTGAAGGCATTCGGGATGCGGATCGAACCGCCACCGTCGGTGCCGACCTGCAGCGCGCCCATGCCGCCTGCCAGCGCGGCGGAGGCGCCGCCGGAGGAACCGCCGGGGGTGAGCTCGGGATTCCACGGATTGCGCGTGATGCCCTGCAGGGGTGAGTCGGTGGCCCCTTTCCAGCCCCACTCGGGCGTGTTGGTCTTGCCCAGCAACACCGCGCCGGCTTCGCGCAGGCGGGCGGTGCAGGGCGCGTCGTCGTTCCACGGTCCGGCCGGATCGACCGTTTTCGAGCCGCGCATGGTGGGCCAGCCGCGCGTGAGCAACAAATCCTTGATGCCGGTGGGTACGCCATCGATCGCCGACAGCGGTTTGCCGGCGCGCCAGCGCGTCTCGGAGGCGCGGGCGTCGGCCAGCGCACTGTCGGCATCGACATGGCAATAGGCGTTGATCCGCGGATTCACGGCCGCAATCCGCTCCAGTGTCGCGCGCGTCGCTTCGACCGGCGACAGGGAACCATCGGCATAGCCCCGCGCCAGTTGCACGGCCGTCATCCAGACAATGTCGCTCATGGCATCAATCCCGATCCGACCACAGCTTGCCGCCGGTGGCCCAGTCATGCTTTTTGACATCCTCAAAAATGATGTCGACCGCGTCCACGCCGCAACCCAGAACACGGCAGGTTTCGCGGGTGATGGCTTCAGCCAGTTCGCGCTTTTTTTCCACGCTGCGGCCTTCGAACAACTTGATGTGCATGCTGGGCATGGCGGGGTTCCTCCGGAATCAACGAATTTCAGACAACAAGCGCTTGATCAGCCCGTGCGCCTGCGGCACATAACCGGCGCCGAACAGGTTGACATGATTGAGCATGTGATAAAGATTGTAGAGGTCGCGCCGCACCGCGTAGCCGGGATCGAGTGGCCAGGCTTCGCGATAGGCGGCGGCAAACTCGGGCGCGAATCCGCCAAACAGTTCGCTCATGGCGAGATCGGCTTCGCGATCGCCGAAGTAGACCGCCGGGTCGTAGATCACCGGCGTACCGCCCTTGAGAAAGCCAGCGTTGCCGCGCCACAGATCGCCGTGCAGCAGTGCCGGCTGCGGCTGATAGCCTGGAAAAAAGCCGTCGATCGAATCGGCGATTCTCATGGCACCGTCAAGCCAGGCACCTGCAGCCGGGCCGGCCGCGGCCTGGCGCAGTTGCGGCCCCAAACGCTGGTCGCGGAAAAACGCGGGCCAGAGCCCGGTCTGCTGGTTCGCCTGCGGCGTGGCGCCAATGAAATTATCTCGTTCGAACCCGAAGCTGGCGGCTCCAGCACGGTGCAGCTGCGCAAGCGCGCGCCCCATGCGAGCGAAGTCCTGTGGGGCGCCCGGGACCAGATCGAGGTGTTCGAGCACCAGGTAGCTGTGCCGCCCCTCGCCACCCAAAAGCAGCACTTCGGGCACCCGCAGCGCGCCGACGCGGCCCAGGGTTTCCAGGCCGCGCGCCTCGGCGCGCAGGCGGCCCATTTGGTCCGGTGCTCCAGCCTTGACGAACAGCAGTGTGCCGTCACCCAGGGTCGCGCGATAGGTCGGTTGCACACTGCCGCCGCTGACCGCGACCACCTCTTTGACCTCGATCACCCGGCGCGCCAGACGGGTGAAGAAAATCGTCAGTTGTTCCCGCATGCCGGCCTCTGTCATGGCGCAGGATGATACACGCGGGTTTCTCTGTGGAAGCAACCGCCCGCGCCGCTACAATGAAGCCATGTCATCGCCCGCGGCCAAGCGCATCATCATCGGCATCACCGGAGCCACCGGCTGCATTTACGGTGTGCGTCTGTTGCAGTCCCTGCGCGCGATCGGCGGCTGGGAGTCCCACGTCATTGTTTCCAACGCGGGCGCACTGAATGCACGCCATGAGCTGGACATGTCGAAGGCCGATATCGAGGCGCTTGCCGATGTGGCGCACGACAATCGCGATGTCGGCGCCAGCATTGCCAGCGGCTCGTTTCTGTCCCAGGGCATGGTGGTCGCGCCATGCTCGATGAAGACCCTGGCATCGGTGGCGCACGCATTCGCCGACAACCTGATTTCGCGCGCCGCCGATGTGGTGCTCAAGGAGCGCCGGCGACTGGTGCTGGTTACGCGGGAGACCCCGCTCAACCTGGCGCACTTGCGCAACATGACGGCGGTCACCGAGATGGGCGGCGTGATCTATCCACCCTTGCCCGCGTTGTATCAATCGAAGACCACGCTGGACGATCTGGCCAACCACAGCGTTGGTCGCATTCTCGACTTGTTCGGAATTCCTTCCGAGGGCCTGGTCGAGCGCTGGGGCGGCCTTGGTGGGGCCGCGCAGGATTAGCGCAGGCTCAGCAGCACGGGTTGCGGGGCCTGCTCCAGTTTGCGGGTGGCAGCACGCATCGGACCATCGTCGAGCAAAGCATCCACATGTGCGGAACGCGCGCTATCAGCCGATGCACGTAAAGCCAGCGCCAGCGCCGGACCTGGTCGAGAGACGTGAAACTCGCGGCCGGCCAGCATGGCTTGCGCTGTCGCGGCGCTCGTCCCGATTTCTTGCGCTACCAGTGCCGCGGCCTCCAACGGGTGATTGATGAGCCAGCGACGTGAGCGTTCGTACAAACCCACCACGCGTTCGACCGTCTCGGCGCGGCTGGCAAGGAAATCCTCCCGCACCACCAGCAGGCGATAGTCGCCGGCCTCGCGCGAGACCACGAAAACCGCCTTGAGTGGCTCTCCGGCAGCGCGGCGCAGCAGCGCATCTTCGGCACGCACTACGGCGAAATCCGCAGCCGACCCGGTCGCGACCCAACGCACCGTCGCGCCGTTTGCGGCGTCAACCCAGCGCATGTCCCTGATCACGATCGCATGCGGCACCTGAGTGCCGATCTCGAGCGTGGCAGGTGTGCTGGATTCTGCCGCCACAGCGAAGCTGGAAAAGGCGGCGATGGCGGCCAACAGAGCGATAAAGCGGTGCGTGCGTGGCATGGAAAAAACGCGATCCGATCAAGAGGGAAAAGCGATCTTAGAGGGAACTTAATAACCGCAGAACGAATATATTATTGTCAATTAATATCGAAATAGAATATGGGGCGCCAAATGAAGACGGCGACCCGAAGGTCGCCGTCGCTGCAGCGAAACTGCGGAATGCGATCAGTCGGCGTATTGGCCGGCCTTCTTGATGATCGGCGTCCATTTGTCGATCTCGGCCTTGAGGAAGGTACGCAGGCCTTCCGGGGTCTGCTTGGCCGGTGGCACGATGATGGCGCCGAGTTTTTCCATCGCATCCTTGAAGCCTGCGTCCTTGAGCGCCGCCTGCAGCGAAGCGTTGAGCTTGTCTGTCACCGCCTTGGGCGAACCCTTGGGTGCATACATGCCGTGCCAAACGGCCAGGTCAAAGCCTTTCAGGCCCTGGCTGTCGAGCGTGGCGACGTTCGGCAAGGACGACACCTTTTCTCGGGTGGTCACGCCGTACGCCTTGATGCGGCCGGTATTTATCAGCGAGGTCGTCTGGGTGGTCTGGTCGCACAGCAGTTGCACCTGCCCGCCCTGCAGGTCGGTCATCGCCGGCGCGGTGCCCTTGTAGGGAATGGTCTGCAGATCGACTTCGATGGTGCTCATGAACAACAGGCCACACAGATGGGATGCCGCGCCCAGGCCGGCATTGGCGTAGTTGACCTTGTCCTTGTTGGCCTTGAGGTAGGCGATCAGTTCGGCGTAGTTCTTGGGCGGGAAGTTGTTGTTTGCAACCAGGGTCATCGGCACATCGACCACCTGGCCGATGTACTCGAAATCATTCATCGGATTGAAGCGCAGCGTGCGATACAGGGCCGGCGCGGTCGACATGCCGATGTGATGCACCAGAACGGTGTAGCCGTCCGGCGCTGCCTTGGCCACGTACTCCACGGCGAGCGTACCGCCGGCACCAGGCTTGTTTTCCACAATCACCGTACCGCCCATCGACTTGGTCATCGCCTGCGCCAGTTGGCGGGTCACGATGTCGGTGGGGCCGCCGGCGGCGAAAGGCACGATTAGGGTGACCGGCTTGGTCGGGTAGGTCTGGGCGCTGGCGCCAGTGATCAAGCAGGCCAAAATGCCTGCCGCGAACATTCGCAGGATTTGTTTCATGAGGCTCTCCGTCGGGGATGCGGTTTGTCGATGTCGGGGCCGGATTCTACATTCGCCCCCAGTCGGGCGTCAGCAGGAATAACCCTTAAGTCTTGTTGCTGCGCAAACACCGGAACGGCGCGGCTACCTGGGCACCGCGCCCTATGCCCCCAAAAGCGTCGTTACAGCGCTTCGGCGATCGCGCGGCCCAGGTCGGCCGTACCGGCCGAACCGCCGATGTCCGGCGTTTTCGGTGCGCCCGATGCCGGATCGAGCACTTTTTCGATCGCTCGTACGATCGCAGCGGCCGCCTCCGGATGCCCAAGGTGCTCCAGCATCATCGCGCCGGACCAGATCTGCCCGATCGGATTGGCGATCTTCTTGCCGTAAATATCCGGCGCCGAACCGTGCACCGGTTCGAACAGCGAAGGGAACTTGCCCTCCGGGTTCAGGTTGGCCGAAGGTGCGATGCCGATGGTGCCCGCGGTCGCCGGCCCCAGGTCGGAGAGGATGTCGCCAAACAGGTTGGAGCCGACAATCACGTCGAAGCGCTGCGGGTTCAACACCATCTGGATGGTCAGGCCGTCGATATGGTACTGGCTGGTCTTGACCTCGGGGTAGCCCTTGGACATGGCGGCGAAACGTTCGTCCCAATACGGCATGGTGATCGAGATGCCGTTCGACTTGGTGGCCGAAGTCACCAGTTTGCGCGGCCGCTTCATCGCCAGTTCGAAGGCGAATTTCCTGATGCGGTCGCAACCCTTGCGGGTGAAGGTCGAGGTCTGCTGCGCCATCTCGCGTTCGGTGCCGGCGAACAGGCGCCCGCCTACCGACGAATATTCGCCTTCAGTATTTTCACGCACCACGAAGTAGTCGATGTCACCCGCCTTGCGCCCGGCCAGCGGGCAGGGTATGCCGGGCATCAGGCGCACCGGGCGCAGGTTCACATACTGGTCGAACTCGCGCCGGAAGTGGATCAGCGAATCCCACAGCGACACATGGTCGGGCACGATCGACGGCATGCCGGTGGCACCGAAAAAAATGCAGGTATGGCCGCCGATCAGGTCTTTCCAGTTGGGCGGCATCCAGTAGTTGTGTTTGGCATAGTTGTCGCAGGACCAGTCAAAGTGGTCGAATGACAAATCGAGGCCGAACTTGCGCGCGGCCACGTCGAGCACTTCGAGCGCCGGCGGCATGACTTCGCGGGCGATACCGTCACCGGGGATGACGGCGATGCGATGTTTGCTCATGATTTCGCTTTCGATAAATTGCAGTTGGTATTGGTGATCCGGCCTTGCGGCCGAGGCTCGCTCGGAAGCACAGGAACGCCAGCAATTCCGCAAGCAGGCGGTCCGGCACTCCCTCCGGAATGGTGTGCCGGCTGGGGACGGCATGCCCGGCAAGCTCGGCGTACTCGCGCCAAATGTCGATCGATTTGAAACGGCGCCCGGTCACCCCTTTGGCGCCCCGAAACACGCAGGATTGACATTTTACTGCGCGCCCCGCGGGGTTGGCGGCGCGGTCGTGCCGAAGTTGCTTATGATCGCGGATTGCCGGAACTTCAACAGACAGCCATTGGAATTCGCATGAGGTCGAAATACGATGTGGTGATCGTGGGTGGTGCTGCGGTGGGCAGCGCGACCGCCTATTTCCTCGCCGCGCAACCCGATTTCAAAGGTTCGGTGTTGGTGATCGAAAAGGATTTTTCTTACGAGAAGTGCGCAACCACTCTCTCGGCAGCATCGATTCGCCATCAGTTCTCAACCCCTGGCAACATCCGCATGTCGCAATTCGGCACCCAGTTCATTCGCGACATCGGGGCTACCCTCGAAGCGGATGGCGACGCGCCGGATGTCGGTTTTCGCGAAGCTGGTTACTTGTTTCTGGCCACCGACGCGGGTCACGCGGTGTTGCAGGCGAATCATCGGGTCCAGCGCGAACTTGGCGCCGACGTGCTGCTGATGTTGCCGTCGCAAATGCAGCAACGCTTTCCATGGCTTGCCACCGATGACCTGTGCGCCGGTTCGCTGGGGCTATCAGGCGAAGGATGGCTGGATGCCTACGCCCTGATGCGCGCCTTTCGGCGCAAGGCCATTGCGCTCGGGGTCACCTACCGCGAGGCGGAAGTGGTCGGACTTGCGTGTTCTGGAGGCAGGGTGACCGAAGTTGTGCTGGCCGACGGCAGCCGCATTGGCTGTGGCCAGGTGGTCAACGCCGCCGGGACCGGCGCGCGTGCGCTTGCACAAACTGCCGGGATCGCCCTGCCAGTCGAGGCGCGCAAGCGCTGTGTCTTTCACTTTCTGACGCCGGGTTCCTTGCCGGCCTGCCCGCTGGTGATCGACCCGGGCGGCGCCTGGTTCCGGCCGGAAGGCAGCGGCTTCATTTGCGGCATATCACCGCCTGCGAGCGAAGACCCCGAGTGCTTCGATTTCGATGTCGTCCATGCGCAGTTCGACGAGGTGTTGTGGCCGGTGCTGGCGGCACGTGTACCGCAATTCGAGGCGATCAAGCTGCAACGCGCCTGGGCCGGACACTATGACGTCAATACCCTCGATCACAATGTCATCCTGGGCCCTCACCCCGAAGCCGCAAACCTGCTTTTCGCCAACGGCTTTTCCGGGCATGGCTTGCAGCAGTCGCCGGCGGCCGGGCGCGCCTTGTCCGAACTGGTGACTTACGGTGCTTATCGCTCGCTTGACCTGACCGAGTTTGGCTGGGCCCGAGTTCTTGAGAACCGGCCCTTGCTGGAAATAAATGTGGTGTAGGAAGCCTGGCCGGGCCTAACCGCGCAAGGGCTCGCGGAATCGCCGGCAGCCAGACCCGTGAGCGGGTGAGCGCCGCAAGGTGACGCCGCATGCTCAAGCCCGTCAGCGCGCCGGCGTGCGGATGAAAAAGTCTGGAAGACAAGCCTGTAAGCGGGGTTCTGTTACGGGGTGCCTGTCGTCTTGCAACGCCAGTTACCCTATGACGGCCATTCCTCTAGGCCGCCGGTCGCCCGGCGGCTCAAGCCACCTACCCGCAGGCTCGACGAGCAGCGTCAACGCCTGCCTATTTGATGTTGCACCGGGTAGAGGTTGCCGCGTTTCACCGTAACTTAATACGCTCGTCTCTGTGGCCCTGGTCCTCGCGTCACCGCGGGCGGTCGTTAGCCGCTACCCTGCTCTATGGTGCCCCGACTTTCCTCCCGCGTCCGGGTTGCCCCGTGCGCCGGCGACCGTCCGGCCTGCTTCCGCATAAGATGGTATCACCCGTCATTCGAAAGTCATTCCGATGAAGAGTCTTGTCGTAACAGGTATTGCCGTCCTGGCGTTGGCGCCCGGCGCTACGCACGCCCAGGACTACGAGCGCGAGAAGCGCTGGGCCGATGAAATCACGCCCGGCGTGGTGGTCGGTGATGCGGTGCGCATCAAGGCCGCGTCGGGGCGCGAGTTTCTCACCCTGCACGCCGAGGGCAAGCCGGGCATGCCGGCCATCGTGCTGGCGCACGGCGTCGGCGTTCACCCGGACCACAGCATCATCGGCCTCATGCGTGCCCGGCTCAACGACCTGGGCTACACCACCACCTCGATTCAGCTGCCGGTGCAGGACAAGAATGCCGCGGTCGACGACTATTTTCCGAAGGTCTTTCCGGATGCCGCAGATCGCATGGCGAAGGCTGCCGAATGGCTGCGCGGACGTGGTCACACCAGGCCGATCCTGTTGTCGCACAGCATGGGCGCCTGGATGGCCAATGTGTACCTTGACGCTGCGCACGAGACCACGCCGTATCGCGCCTGGGTGGTGATGGGGCTTACCGGCGGCTATTCCTGGGGCATGCGACGCTACGCGTTGCCGATTCTCGATGTATATGGGGAGGCGGACATCACACCGGTGCTGGGCGCGGCGGGGCGTCGCAAGTTCGCGCTCAAGGATGGCAACGGTTCGCGCCAGGTGATGATTCCCGGTGCCGATCATTTCTACGCCGGCCGCGAGAAGGAGTTGGCTACGGCGATCGATGCGTTTGTCAGGGAACTGAAGTAGCAGGCCTGCGTGCCGGAAATGCGGAAGCTGCCCGACCTCCTCAGCCGAACACCATCGTCACCCCATGCGCCACGGGTGCATCGATGGCCCAGGAACCATCGGGCATGCGCTTCGGGCTGAAACCGCCTTCGCGCAATACCCGACCTGCCAACGCGCGGTCGGCGACGCGAATGAAGAGCGCCGCGGCTTGCGGCGCGGCACGCGCGGGCAGAGTCACATCGCGCAGGCGCTCCTGCAAGGCCTGGCGGGTGCAAAAGGCCAACGGCGCGGAGCCGGTTTCCACTTTCATGCCCTCTTCGATGCGCTCCGGCCAGGCACCGAAGACCCGACCATACACGCCGGCCAGGTAAGCCACCTTCTCGGCCACGAAAGCCACCGCGCCCAAGCCCGTCGCGCCGTTGGCATGCTTTTGCAGTTCCGGCAGCCACACCAGTTCGCGGGTGAAATGCTGGCAAATGAACACCAGTGCGCCGGGTGTGCTCTGCGCCGCCAGGTTGCTCAGGCGAAAGCGCGCAGTGCCGGTGCGGCTGCCGCTTGTAACCTGGCGTGAGAAATCCAGCGGCGTCGAAGGCTCGAAGCCTTCGCGCGCCAGTGCCGGCAGCGCCGCCTGTACGTCGGTGCCGGTCAGGGCCAGGGCTGCCAGGCCTTCCTGCCGGCGCAGAAACGCGTGGTAGTAGGCCTGCAACGGGTTGGCGCTCGGCACCTGAAGCAGCTCGAAATAGTCCTGCCCGAGCATGATGTTGTGGTTCGACGAACCGGTGCTGTGCAGGCCGCGCGGCGCCAATGTAAAGCCCATGCGGATGAACGTATCGCGCGCGGCATCCAGGTCGCGCACGGCGATCACCGCATGGTCGAGACCGGCGATTCCGGGCGTGCGCAAGACGTTCTGGCTCATGATGATCCGGCCGGCTGACAAGGGGAATCAAGTTAACCCAAGGACGCGGGCGACGCAAGGTAATGGCAAGCGGGGTCAGGTAGTAACATTTCGCTCTTGCACCCAACGAAAGCACGCGATGAACCCCAAGGACCTGCCTTCCAACACCCCGGTCGAAGCCCTGAACGATGTGGCCCACAAGGACCTTGATTACAGCAAGGTGCCCTACGCCAAGCCGCAGCCGATGGGCATGATCGCCGACCTGGTGATCCCGGGCGCCCTCGACGTGCTCAAGAACCCGGCCGGCGACGACCCGCGGCTGTGGATTCCGCTGTCGGACACGGTGTCGCTGCGGCCGGTGCATTTCAACGTGTCGCAGGGCTTCTATGCCCACGTGATGCGCGTCACCAAGGGCGGTGTGCTGTCGCGCCACCGCCATGGCGGCGGCGTGCATGCGCTGGTGCTCAAGGGCCGCTGGCATTATCTGGAGCACGATTGGGTGGCCAGCGAAGGCTCCTATGCGTTCGAGCCGCCCGGCGAAACCCACACCCTGGTGGTGCCGGATGACTGTACCGAGATGATCACGTTTTTCATCGTGCACGGCGCCCTGATCTATGTCGATCCGCAAGGCAAGGTGACCGGCTATGACGACGTTTTCACGCGCCTGGAAATCGCCAGCAAGCACTACGAGAAGGTTGGCCTCGGGAGCGACTACGCCAAGGCATTCACGCGCTGAGCGACGACCTGGAGCGGGTCGAAGAAGCGCATGGTAGATTCGTCGCCTGCCGAACCACACAGATCAATCCGCACCGAGGCGCAGATGGCAGCAGCAGTGCTTGCAAGCACCACCCATGAGGTCGATGACGCCTTCGCCGCCAATGAGCTGTTCCAGAGCAAGGGCTGGACCGACGGCCTGCCTATCGTGCCGCCTACCCCCGAAGGGGTACGCGCCTTTCTCGACGCCGGACACTGCGCACCAGATGATGTGGTGGGGGTGGAGCCGGTGCGCCGGCGCCGCATCACCGCCGAGAAAGTCGCGATCGCGGCGCTGATGGCCGGTTGCCTGCCCGAGTACATGCCCACGGTGCTTGCCATCATCAAGGCGATGTGCGTGCCGCAGTTCAACCTGCATGGCAGTACCGCCAGCACCGGCGGCAGCGCGCCGATGATCGTGGTCAACGGCCCGGTTCGCAGTGCGCTGACGATGAATGCGACCCACAACGCCTTCGGCAACGCCAGTCGCGCCAACGCCACCATCGGCCGCAGCCTGCGCCTGTTCATCCTCAATGTGCTGGGCGGGCACCCGGGCCAGCTCGACCGCTCCACCTTCGGCCATCCGGGCAAGTTCACGTTTTGCATTGCCGAGGATGAGGAAGACAGCCCGTGGCTGCCACTGTCGGTGGAACGCGGCATTCCGGCCGGAACTTCGGCGGTGACCGTGATGGCCGCCGAGTCGCCGCACCAGGTGTTGAACGAGTGGACCCACGATCCGCAGGAGCTGCTTGATACCTACGCCGCCGCGGTACGTGCCAACATGCTGACCTATTCGATCTGGCACGGCAACTACGCGATCTTCATCGCCCGCCAGAACCGCGAAGTCTTCAGTCGCGCCAACTGGAGCAAAGAGGATATTCGCAACTACATGTTCGAAAAATGCTGGGTGCGGCGCAAGGAATGGCGCGGTGTCGGCAAGGCGGCGGTCGCCGGGCGCAAGGACGAGGAGCAGGTGTACCGCGCCTTCAACGCGCCGGAAGATCTGCTGGTGGTGGCGGCGGGCGGTTCGGCCGGCGGCTTCGGCATGGTGGTGCCGCCGTGGATCGGCAACAAGTCGATGGCGGTGACCATGGCGATCGAGTCTTGAGAAAAATTTCACCCAGGGAGCATGATGATGCTGACAGTACTTGACCCTCGTTTATCGGCCGCCGGCGAGGCGCTGCGCATGGCACCGGCGCTCGATTCGCTCAAAGGAAAAGTCGTCGGCCTGATCGACAACGCCAAGATCGGCACCGAGCGCTTCTACGACCATGTGGCCGAGATCCTGCAGTTGCGCTACGGCGTGGCCGAGCTGATCCGCCGCCGCAAGCCGGACGCGAGCCGGCCGGTGCCCGAAGCCATGCTGGCGCAGCTACGTGGCGCCGACGCCATCCTGTCCGGTATCGGCGACTGAGGCAGTTGCTCGTCGTGCAGTCTGCACGACGCCATCGAAGCCGAGCGTCTCGGTATTCCGGCGGTCGCCATCATGACCGCGCCATTCCGCCGCAGTGCGCAGGCGGTGGCCGAAGTCAATGGACTGCCCGCGTATCCGTTTGCGGTGATCGAACACCCGATCGCCAATGACGACGATGCGGCCTTGCGCGCCAAGGCCGAGATCGCGCTTGAGCAAATTCTGCCGTTCCTGATGCAGCGCAACGCCTGACAAAAAATTGCGCCAGCGAGGCAGACCGGTCGGGTTGCGCGGTCATGCAGGTTCCCGCACTCCGCAGCGGCGTCCACATGGAGGAAGCATGAAGTCGACAAATGGTGGTTCACGAAAATCGGCAATGCTTGCGGCGGGCCTGATCGCACACCTGATCGGCTGGTCGATGCCGGCAATCGCGCAGGAATACCCCGCGCGCACCAAGCGAAACTGCGGCACTATGCTTTTGGCGTAACGCCCACGCTGGCGGAGGCCTGCTCGTCGCTGCCGATTGGCCACTCAGTCGAGCTGGAGGTTCAGGCTCTTCGCCACACCGGACCAGCGCTTCTCTTCTGTGGCAAGGAATTCGGAGAAGGCCGCCGGCGTGCCCGGCGCAGGATTCGCACCCAGCTTTTCGAGGCGCTCGATGAGCTCGCGATCCTTCAGTGCGTTGGTGGCGGCTTTGTAGAGCGTTTCCACGATTTTCGGCGGCAACCCAGCGGGGCCAAAAAATCCGAACCAGCTTTGCGCGTTGAAGCCCGGGTAGCCGGATTCCGCAACCGTCGGCACGTTGGGCAATAGGGGCGAGCGGGTCGGCCCCGTCATGGCCAGCACCTTCAACTTGCCGCTGGCGGCGTGGCTCACCGTGGTCACCAGCGAAGACTCGAACGAAAGCCCGATGTGGTTGGCCAGCAGATCCTGCAGGGCCGGCGCGGCGCCCTTGTACGGCACATGCACCAGCTTGATGTTCGCCAGTTGCGAAAGCATCTCTGCGGTCAAGTGCGGGCTGGAGCCGTTGCCTACGCTGGCGTAGCTGATGCGCTCCGGCGCCTGGCGGGCCCGGGCAATGAGTTCCTGCAGGCTGTTGTAGGGCGCGCTGGCGTTGGCGACAATCGCGCCCGGCGTGGTCACCAGGTTGGTGATGGGAGTGAAATCCGTCGCCGGGTTGAAGCCGAGGTTTTTGGTCACATGCGGGCCGATGGTCATGCCGCTGATGGACAGCACCCCGAGGTTGTAGCCATCCGGCTTGGTGCGTGCGAGATAGCGGGTGCCGATGTTGCCGCTGGCCCCGGCTCGGTTTTCCACCACCACTGTCTGGTTGAGCGACTTCGAGAGGCTGCGCGCCAGTTCGCGGCCGACCACGTCGGTAACTCCTCCGGGCGGGAACGGCACCATCAGGGTGATCG
Organism: Burkholderiales bacterium; assembly: GCA_040382235.1. Classification (GTDB taxonomy): domain Bacteria; phylum Pseudomonadota; class Gammaproteobacteria; order Burkholderiales; family JAEUOS01; genus JAEUOS01. Next base: position 6,805 of record JBEIFV010000024.1, on the reverse strand, counting down.
GGGCCGAAGGGTAGTCCGCCTGCGCCCAGCCGTGACCGGAGGCACACAGGGCGAATATCGTGGTACCGATCAGCCAGACGGATGTTTTCATGTTGTCCGCGGATAGAAATCTTCAAAATCGAAAAAAACGCGCCCAGCCTGCAGCACACCAACAGGCCGCCTGAGTTTCAGGGGGGCGATCCAGTTCTTGAGGTTTGAGCGAAAGCCTGTTTCTATGCCCTGGCGCCGCGCATCTTCTCGAACAGCTTGCCCAATATCCCGCTCGGCATGTAGATGATGAACATCACCAGCATCAGGCCGTAGATGGTGGAATCGAGCGCGTTGATCTTGTTGCCGATGCCCACCCGCAGGCCCTCGGTGAGCAGCAGCGTGAACACCGCACCCACGGTCGGCCCGAAGCGGACGAACATGCCGCCGGCGATCACGGCGAACACAATCTGCAGCGAGACGCCGATGCCGGCTACCGTATCCGGATTCACATATTGCTGATACTGGGCGAAGAGCGCCCCGCCCAGCGCGGTCAGGGCGGCGGAAATGATGGTGATGGTGAGCTTGGTGCGCGTCACGTTGACGCCCACGCTGGCGGAGGCCTGCTCGTCGCTGCCGATGGCCTCCATCGCGTAGCGCATCATGCTGCGGTCGATGCGGTTCCACACCCAGATGCCGAAAGCCCAGGCCAGGAGCGCGATGTAGAAGAACACCTTCTTGTCGGCGAACTGCAGGGCGACAATCGACCAGGTGATGCCGTCGGTCAGCACATTGGTGGGGGTGATGCCGAGCGAGCCGCCGGTGGTATCGCGCAGTGCCACGATCAGCGAGCGCACCACCTCGGTCAATGCCAGGGTGACCAACGCGAAATAATGGCCGGCGATGCCGAAGCGAAAGCAGGGGTAGCCGATCAGCACCGCACAGGCCACCGCCAGCACGATGCCCAGCGGAATGCCCAGCCAGGGCGACAGGCCGTACAGGTTCCACATCAACACCACCACATAGGCGCCGATGCCCATGAATGCGCCATGGCCGAAGGACACCAGACCGAAGCGCCCCATCAGCGACCAGCCGGTGTAGATGAAGGACCAAAGAAGCACCTGCACCATCAGGTGCACGATGTAGGCGGAAGGCACGATCCACGGCAATACCGCGAGTACCGCCAGAGAGGGCCACCAGCGTCGATCCATGGCGCCCCCTACTTGCTGCCGAGCAGGCCCTGCGGCCGCGCGAACATCATGATGATGAAAAAACCGAAGGCCATCACGTAGCCCCACTCCAGGTGAAAGTAGAAACCGCCCACCGAGATCAGTTGGGCGAAGATGAAGGCTGCGATGAAGCCGCCCAGCATGTTGCCCAGGCCGCCCAGAACGCACACCATGAAGGTCAAGGGCCCAAACGTAAGGCCGATGGCCGGGTGCACGTCGTACTGCAGCACCAGGAGGCAGGCGCCGAGACCCGCGAGACCGCCGCCGATGGCGGAGGTGATGAGGTAGATTTTCGCCGGGTTCACGCCCATCAGCGGCATGATGGCGCGGTCCTGGCTAATCGCGCGGATCGCTGTGCCGAGATAGGTTTTCTTGAGAAACAGGTACAAGCCGGTCATCGCCACCAGTGCCGTCATCGCCGCCGCGATGCGCGACCAGGGCAGCGAGATCTCGCCCACCACCAGGCTGGGCATGGACACGCCCAGGTTGCGGAAATCGATGCCGAAGGCCAGCGTTGCCGCCGCCTGCAACAGCGTCAATACGCCACCAGTCACCAGCAACTGGTTGATCGGCTCGCCATTGAGTACCGGCTTGATCACCAGCACATGCAGCAACACGCCCAGCACCGACACCACCACGATGGCCGCGCCGAAGGCCACGAACAGCGGCAGGCCATGCACCTTGTGCAGGAAGAACACGCAGTACATGCCCAGCATCATCAGCTCTGCATAGCAGATCCACACCACGTCGATCACCCCGAAAATCAGGTTGAGGCCGAGCGCGAGCAGCGCAAGAACGCCGCCAAAAAGGAGCCCGTTGAGAATGGTTTCCAGCAGAAAAATGTCGAAGAATTGCATCGCTTGCTTAGTCCTCAAGAGCCGCATGACTCGATGTCGGGAATCACCACGGCAATGCTTATCAATCAGAGCCCTGCAACCAAACCATCACTTCCAGGCGACATGGCCAAGTGCGACAACCTCAAAGACCCACGTAGGCTTTCTGAATTTCCTTGCTGGCCAGCAATTCGGCTGCCGAACCGGCGAGCTTGATGCGCCCGACCTCGAGCAGGTAGGCGCGGTCGACCACCTTGAGCACCTGGCGCACGTTCTGCTCGACGATCATCACCGTATAGCCTTCGCTGCGGATTTTCTTCACCAGGTCGAAAATCGACTGCACGATCACCGGCGCCAGGCCCGCCGAGGGCTCGTCAAGCAGCAGCAATTTGGGGCCGCTCATCAAGGCACGGCCGATCGCGCACATCTGCTGTTCGCCGCCCGACATGGTGCCGGCGGCCTGATGGCGTCGTTCCTTCATGCGGGGAAAGAGCGCATAAACCATCTCGAGCCGCTCGGCGAACTTCGCGCGCGCGGCCGCCGGGTAGGCGCCCATGCGCAGGTTTTCCTCGACCGTCAGGCGCGGAAACAGGCGCCGATGCTCCGGCACCTGGGACAGCCCCAGGTCGATGATCTGGTGCGCCGGCACATCGGCCAGCAGCCGTCCTTCGAGCCGGATCTCGCCTGCGCTTACGTCAACCAGTTTGGAGATCGCGCGCAACAGCGTGGTCTTGCCGGCACCATTGGGGCCGATCACCGCCACCGCCTCGCCGGCCTTGACCTCGAGCGAGACATTGAACAAGGCCTGGAACGTGCCGTAACCGGCCGACACATTGGATAGCTCAAGCATCGCGCTCATGGCGAGACCGCCCGGTTGTTTTGCGAGGCTGCGCCTTTCTGTGCCTGCGCCTGCACTTCGGCCGCGTCCGTGCCCAGATACACCTCGATCACCTTGGGGTCGGCGGCCACCTCGCGCGGCAGTCCAGCGGCGATGATCTCGCCGTGATCGAGCACGATGCAGCGATCGACCACCCGCATCAATACCCCCATGATGTGCTCGACCCAGATGATGGTGATGCCGCGTTCCTTGCGGATCATCTTCAGGGTGTCGGCCGCCTGCTCCATTTCGTGCTCGTCCAGGCCGCCCAGGGATTCGTCGGCCAAAAGCAGCTTTGGTTGCGTCGCCAGCGCGCGCGCCATCTCCAGCTTCTTCAGTGCCGCCGCGCCCAGGCCGTCGATGCGCGCGCCGTTCGCATGCGGCAGGCCGATCAGGTCGAGTGCATCGGCAGCCATGCGCTTGGCTTCGGCCTCGCTGACCTTGCCGTCGCTGCCGTAGTACGCCGCCAGGGTGACGTTTTCGAGGATGCTGAGCTTCTTGAACGGGCGCGGAATCTGGAAGGTGCGGCCGATGCCGGCATGGCACACCTGCGCCGAATTGAGACCGCCGATGTCGCGCCCCTCGAACATGATCGCGCCCGCGGTCGGGGCATAGAGGCCGGCAATCAGGTTGAAGGTGGTGCTCTTGCCCGAGCCATTGGGGCCGATCAGGCCGAGAATCTCGCCCTGCGCCAGTTCGAACGAGATCGATGACACCGCGGTGAATCCGCCGAACTTCTTGGTCAGGTTTTGTACGCTGAGCATGCGTGAGCCTGGGTTGTCACCGCCTGCACGGAAAGAGGCGCTTCCGTTCAGGCGATTTCATGCAGTCCCGCTCGCGCGCGACCGGGAGTGCGACAGCGACGCGTCGAAATCGCGCCACGTCACTTCGCGTAGACGTGTCCTTTGGGGAAGGGCAGCAGCGGATCGGTGGTGCGAATCGGCGTCGGCCAGGCGATGTAGGTACGGCCATTGACGAACTGCATGACCACCAGTTGCGAGCGCTCGTTCTGGCCCGACATGATGTGGCCCGAGGGGAAGAACTTAACCCCGTAGCCCGATGGCGTGCCGCCGGCCGGGATATCGGTTTCCTGCGCCGCGCGACGCAAGGCTTCGGAGGAGATGCCGCCATGCTTCTTGATCGCGCGTGGCAGCACGTCGGCCAGGAAAATCCAGGTGTTGGTGAAACCCATCGACGCATGCGGCGGCACTTCGACCGGCCCCTTGACCGCCTGGTAGCGCTTGACCATCTCCTTCGCCAGGTCGCCCATGCCGGGCTTGAGCGTCTTGGGATCGAGGATTTGCGCGGCCACCGGGTCGATCGAGTGGAAATAGTTGACGTCGTCGCCAAAGGTGTCGCGCAGCTTGCCGATCTGGCTGTGACCGGCGCCATGGCCGATCAAGGCCTTGAACTTCAGGTTTTGTTCCTTGGCCTGGCGCAGGAACAGGGTGATGTCCGGGTTGTAGCCGGTATGCAGGATCACGTCCGGCGCGGCGCGCCGCAGTTTGGTCACCAGTGACGACAGGTCGGGGGCGGTGGCGGCATAGCCTTCCTTCAACACGATCGGGCTGCCGTTGGCCTTGCACTGCGCTTCGTTGCCGGCGGCGACGCCTGCGCCATAGGGGCCGTCTTCATAAATAATCGCGACCTTGAGCTTGTCGTGCGGGGTGCCGAATTTCTTGGCTGCGTGTTCCTTGATGTAGTCGCAGGAGGCCTGACCGTACTGGTCGCTGTGCGGCTGCGGGCGGAACACGTATTGCAGGTTCTTGTTTTTGAATACCGCTGACGAAACGCAAACGGTAGCCCACATGAACTTCTTGGCGGCATCGACCTTGCCGACCATCGGCACACATTGCGCGCTGGAATACACACCCAGCAGCATGTCGACCTTTTCCTGGTTGATCAGGCGTTCGGCCTCGTTGATCGCAACATCGACCTTGGATTGCGCATCCACGTAAACCGGCACGATTTTGTAGCCCTCGACCCCGCCCTTTTCATTGAACATGTCGATCGCGGCCTTGGTGCCGATGTGATTGGCCTCCGAGCCGCCTCCGGCAAACGGGCCGGTGAGGTCATAGATCACGCCGATCTTGATTTCCTTTTGTTGCGCCGCAACGGGGGCAGCGCTGAGTAGCAAGGCACTTGTGGCAGCCGCAATCAGGGGTTTCAACATCGGTGTCTCCTTTGTATCGATCTGGTTAAATCATCGCGTCATGCAGTGTTTCAAATGAAGCGCCGGCTGTCAATGCATCATTCGCGCGCGGTGTCTCACAGCCAATCGACCGGCATCACGGCTTTTTGCGCCGCGCCGCGCAGGATGCGCATGGCGGCTTCGCCGTACTTGGGCGTGATGCAACCTGAGTAGCCGCCGCTTTCGTCGTGGTACAGGCCTGTGTGGTCGTCGATGTCGCCCCAGGCGGCGCCGAGTTGGCAGAAATGGAACTGCAGGGCGCGACGGCGGGTGGCGGAGCGGTTGTCGTCGGTGAAGTGCTGAATCAGTCCATGGAACACAACTGCGTCACCGGGCTGCATCGGTACGGCTACGACCTGCCGCGGCGACAGGCGGTCCGGGCGGATAAAGCAACTGGCGAGTGACTCCTGCACATGCGGCACCGCACCATCCAATTGCGAGCGCGGGATGAACTGCATGCAGCCATTGTCAAGAGTCGCGGCATCGAGCGCGATCCAGGTGCCGATCACGTGCGATGGGTCGCGCAGCATGAAGTAGGAGGCATCCTGGTGCCAGGGTTTGGCCGCGCCGATGCCGGGCGGCTTGACCAGCGCCATTTCCTGGAACAAAGTGCGGCCGATGCCGAATAGCTGGTCAAGCGCGGCGTGCAGGCGGCGCGAATTGGCCGCCGCCGCCAGCGCCGGATGGTCATCGCAAAAACTGTCCAGGCGCCGCACCCGGAGTTCGCGTTCCGCAGCCGACAGGCCCTCGATGCTTTGTCCTGCCTCGTAGTAGATGTTGGTGCTGCGGCGCGGGATGCGGTCCTGCATCAGGTCGGACAAGGCGGCCTTGCAGGCCTCGACGTGGGCCGGCGGCAGTACACCCGGAAGCACCAGGTAGCCTTCGCGACGGTAGTGCGCGGCCTGTTGGTCGTTGAGTTCGGGCATGCGCAAGGCGTCACGTTTCATGAGGCTCCTCCTGCGGTGCTGTGGCACAACAATGCTGAAGTCTACAGTGGCGCGAGCGGCGGGGTGGGATTGCCGTGACGGTACCTGGTCGGTTACATTGCACTCACTTCAATCCGCGCCCGAAAGCGCCCCAACCGGAACCCGCCATGCTGACTTCCAAGCCCATCATCGATCTGCGCATCTACACCATCACGGTACGCAAGATGCCCAAGTTTCTGGATGCGTTCAATCGCTTGGGCCTGCCGGTGCAGGTACGTCACCTGGGTGTGCCGGTCGGCCTCTACACTACCGATGTGGGCCCGCTGAACCAGTTCATCCACCTCTATGCCTATGACAGCATCTCGGACTTCGACGTGCGCCGCGCCGCACGTGACGCCGATCCGGAATGGCCGGCCTATCTGGCGGCCACCGTGGACATGATCGAGTCCCAGGAGAATCGCCTGATCAAGGCGTGCAACCTGGCCGGCATGGCGCAGTTCCTCGGTTCAGCGAGGTAAAGCCATGCGGTGTCTTGGAGGTGACGCTGCATGCGCGAATTGAATTTTCACCGGAGGGCAAACATGCGCAAGATCGCCAATCTGGTTTGTGTCGTCTAGCAGCTTGTCGGACTTAGGAAACGTCGGCTGCAAATCGGCCGCAGCGGTCCATTCTTCACCGTCTTCTTGGCCCATAGCTGGGCTACGGGCCTTCGAATCCCGCAAAAACTGTCCTCGCTGGGGCCAATTTTCGCTCTCGACGCCCTAAGTCCGACAGGCTGCTAG
>JBEIFV010000023.1:0-54562 GCA_040382235.1 Burkholderiales bacterium | reverse complement strand
TATCCCAAGCACACGCCGTTGATCACCCGCATCAAGCCGGGCGCGGTGCGCATCATGCGCGCCGACAACGGCGAAGAAGAGTTCGTGTTTGTCGCCGGCGGCATTCTCGAGATCCAGCCTGACGTTGTGACCGTGTTGGCCGATACCGCGATTCGTGCCCACGATCTCGACGAAGCCAAGGCAGCCGAAGCGCTCAAGTCGGCTGAAGAAGCGCGCGCCAACGCCAAGTCCGACATCGATTTCGCCAAGGCCACCTCCGAGTTCGCCATCATGGCGGCGCAGATCGCGGCGATTCGCAAGTTGCGCGGCAAATAGACATTGGTAGACGCCGCTTGCGGCGACCTCAAAAAGGCGGCCTTGTGGCCGTCTTTTTTGTCTGTGCTCCAATAGCAGTCCCAGCGTCTTGAATGTTTTCGTGTCCGTAGCATCACCGACTCCAACCGCCCCCGATGCGCCAGCTCCGGCCGTGCGGCTCGCTGGCGTCTCGCTGTCCCACGTCGTAGGCCAGCCCATCCTCAAGGATCTCAGCTTGGTGCTGTTGCCTGGTGAACGGGTGGCCCTGCAAGGTGAGTCGGGGGTCGGCAAGTCCACGCTGCTCAACTTGATTGCCGGCCTTGATGTGCCCGACGCCGGCAGCATCGAGGTCGCCGGGCAACGTATCGACCAGCTTACGGCGGCCGAACGCACCCTGTTCCGGCGTACCACCTTGGGTTTTGTGTTTCAGGCATTTCACTTGTTGCCGCACTTGAGCGCATTGCAAAATGCCATGCTGCCCTTGATGTTGGCTGGCATTGGCGAGGCCTCCTCTCGTAAGCAAGCACTCACAATCTTGGAGGAATTGGGTGTTGCCGCGCGCGCCCAAGCCAAGCCCGGCGAGCTCTCCGGCGGCGAGCAGCAGCGGGTCGCCTTAGCACGTGCGCTGGTCCATCACCCGAAGTTAGTCCTCGCTGACGAGCCTACAGGCAACCTCGATCCCGCGACTGCGAAGCTGGCGCTGGACCTGATGCTGGACCAATGCGCGCGCCATGGCATCACGCTCCTGATGGTGACCCATTCGCCCGAAACCGCCGCATTGGCGGACCGGCGCCTGCTTCTTACCCAGATCGGCTTGGTCGCTGTACCGTGACCCGGCCGATCTGACCGCAGCTCTCGCATGACCTCCAGCCTTACCCTGATGCGCTGGTTCGTGCTCGCCGCATGGCGAGCGCAGCGCGGGCGCTGGCTCACCGCGGCGGCGGCGGTCGCGGTTGGCATTGCGCTGGCCACCGCGATCTTCACCGTCAACCGCTCGGCGCTTGCCGAATTCCAGCAGGCCATTGACACAATCAACGGCGAGGCCTCGCTGCAGATCGTGGGCCGCGCCGGCATGTTCGATGAGCGGGTGTTCGATGCCGTGCTCGCCGCCGCAGCGGCAGTTGGCATCGAGGCTGCCAGCCCGGTCGTATCGGTCGAAGTCACGCTGCCCGATAAGCCCGGTCAAGCCGAGGCCCGTCCGCGCGAGCGCCTCACCGTGCTGGGCCTGGATGTGTTCCGCGCCGGGGCCGTCAGCGCAGCCCTGATACCGCAGGTCGATACCAGCATCGCGGAAGCCGGCGGCGCGGGTTCGTCCCTCTTTGCCGACGACGCGATCTTTCTTTCGCCCGCAGCCCAATCGGCCTTCGCCGTACGCCCCGGGGACACCCTTGTTGTCTCAAGCGGACTGGCCCGGGCGTCACTGCGTGTAGCCGGCAGCGTCTCGGCGCCGTCCGGTCAACGACTGGCCGTGATGGACATCGGGGCTTCCCAATGGCGCTTGGGCGCGCTGGGCAAACTTTCGCGGATTGACCTGAAACTGGCCGAAGGCGTGGCGCCGGACGCTGTCGCGCAAAAGCTGGTGGTCCTGCTGCCGCCGGGCGTGGAAGTGGCCGCCCCGGAAAAGCGCAGCCAGCGCATGAGTAATCTGTCGCGTGCCTACCGCGTGAACCTCAACGTACTGGCATTGGTGGCGCTCTTCACGGGCGCCTTCCTGGTGTTTGCAGCCGTCGGGCTGTCGGCGGTACGCCAGCGCCCGCAACTGGCACTGATGTCGGTGCTCGGCGCGGACGACGCCTGGGTGCGCAATGCCGTACTTGCGCAAGGTGTGGCGGTGTCGTGCATCGGAACGGTGATCGGAATCGCCGCGGGTCTAGGCCTCGCCAACGGCCTCTTGGCTGCCTTTGGCGGCGATCTCGGCGGCGGCTATTTCCCGGGGGTGCGACCGCAAATGGTGATCGACATTCCTGCGCTGACCGGATTCGCCTTTCTTGGCCTCGCGGTCGGTTTTGTCGCCGGCTGGATTCCGGCGCGTGAAGCGGTGGCCGCGCGACCGGTCGAAGCCTTGCGGGGCGGCTCGTCGGAAAGCGCGCTGGCCCGATTGGCGCGGCCCGGCCCCAGCCTGTGGCTGCTGGCCGCGGGAGTGATTCTGCTGATGCTGCCGCCGGTCGGCGGCTTGCCGGTTCCGGCTTATATCGCGATTGCCTGCGTGTTGCTTGCGGCCATCGCAGCTGTGCCCTGGCTGGTCGCACACCTGTTCCCGCTTCTGCAACGCTTTCTGAGTCGGCGCGGCATGCGTCAACCGGTGTTCTGGCTGGCGCTCACGCGCGTGGCGCAGGCGCCGGGCCAGGCGGCCGGCGTGATCGCCGGCGTGGTGGCGAGCTTCGCGCTGACCGTGGCCATGGTCATCATGGTGGCGAGCTTCCGGCTGGCGGTGGCGGACTGGTTGCAGGCGGTGCTGCCTGCCGATTTGTATGGGCGTGTGCCTGTCGGTGCCGCACAAGGCGCCATCACACCTGACCTGCAGCTGCGCATCAGCAAGCTGCCCGGCATTACCCGCGCCGAGTTCTCGCGCGCGCTGGAACTGTCGCTCGACCCGGCGCGCCCCACCGTGCTGCTATTGGCTCGCGAGGTCGACCCGGCCGCGCCGCAAGCGCGATTGCCCCTTACTGGCCCCACAGTGCCAGTGCCGGCAGGCATGGTGCCGATCTATGTGTCAGAAGGCATGGTCGACTTGTACGGTTTCGCGCCCGGGAAAAGTGTGCGTCTGCCCATCGCCACCACGCCCTTCCAGGTGGCCGGGGTGTACCGCGACTACGCGCGGCAGCACGGCTCCATCACGATAGCGCGCGGCGCCTATCGCGCAAGCACCGGCGACGCCAGTGTCAACGACATGGCGCTGTGGCTGGAAGCTGGCGCCGCGCCCCAGGCCACCATCGCCAGTCTGATCACTGCCCTGCCCGCGCTCGGTGCGGCCGAATTCCGCAGCGCGCACGAACTGCGTACGCTGTCGCTGCGCATCTTCGACCGCAGCTTCGCCATGACCTACCTGCTCGAAGCCGCGGCATTGGTGGTGGCCCTCTTCGGCGTGGCCAGCAGCTACTCGGCCCAGGCTCTGGCGCGCGCGCGTGAATTCGGCGTGCTGCGCCACCTCGGCGTGTCCAGGCGCGAAATCGTTCTGCAAGTGGCTATCGAAGGGGGACTGCTCTCCGGCCTGGGCGCGTTGTGGGGCGCCGTCACCGGCTGGGTGATCGGCCTCATCCTGATTCACTGGGTCAATCCGCAATCGTTTCACTGGACCATGGAGACCACCCTGCCGCTGGGGCTGATCGCTGCCAGCGCGGCAACCCTCGCCCTGTGCGGCGCGCTGGCCGCGGCACTCGCGGTGCGCGTCGCCACCGGCGAAGGCCCGCTTCTCGCATTGAAGGAAGATTGGTGAGGCGCCGCACCCTGTTGGCGAGCCTGCCGCTCCTGGCCTTGCCACGCGCATTTGCAAAGGATGCGCCGCTGGTCTACGACCAGGTGCAAAAGAGCCGACCGATCGTGTTCCCGCGCGACTACGGGGCCCACCCCGGCTTTCGCACCGAGTGGTGGTATGTCACCGGCTGGCTGGAACGAGTAGGCGCCGAGCCATGCGGTTTCCAGATCACCTTCTTCCGCTCGCGTACCGGTCATGCCGACGCCAACCCGAGCCGCTTCGCGCCCAAGCAACTGCTGTTCGCGCACGCGGCCCTTGCGCTGCCTGAGAAGGGCAAGCTGATTCATGAAGAGCGATCAGCGCGGGCAGGTCCGGGCGGCGTGCGCTTTTCCGAAGCTGATACCGATGTTGCCATCGGCGACTGGAGCTTCAAGCGGGACGCGCGCAGCGGCAAGTACGAGGCGCGCATCGCGGGGCGCGAACTCGATATCGCGGTCAGTTTTGAGCCGAGTGGAGCGCCGGTCCTGCAGGGCGAGAGCGGCTTCTCTCAAAAAGGCCCGAAGCCCGAACAGTCCAGCCACTACTACAGCGAACCACAACTCAAGGTAAGCGGCCGCGTCACCGCGGGCAGCGGCGCCGCGCGTCGCCCATGGCAAGCCAGTGGCCGCGCCTGGCTCGATCATGAATGGTCGAGCACCCTGCTGGACGAACGCGCCGCAGGCTGGGACTGGATCGGTATCAACTTCGATGACGGCGGCAGCCTGATAGCGTTTCGCATCCGCACGCCGGATGGCGCACCCTTGTGGTCGCATGCCGCGCGCCGCGACGCGCAAGGGCGTTTGTTGAAGGATGCCGCGGGAGTTCGCTGGACTCCGCAGCGCACCTGGGTGTCACCGCGCTCGCAAGCGCGTTACCCGATCGGCTTCGAGGTCATCGTTGGCGACGAAGTGCTGACCCTGCAACCCCTGATGGACGATCAGGAAATCGATGCGCGCATGAGCACTGGCGGGTTTTACTGGGAAGGCGCGGTGGTGGTCGCGGCCGCAGGCAAACGGGTAGGGCGTGGATATCTGGAATTGACGGGGTATGCGGGGAAGTTGAAGCTTTAGCGACCAAGAGATCTGATTCCCTACCGCTGCAACCCCGCCGCCACATCCCGAAACGACGCCAGCGCCGCCTCCAGGTGCTCGATGATCTCCTGCGCCAGCACATCCGGCGGTGGCAGGTCATCGAGGTTTTCGAGGCTGTCGTCCTTCATCCAGAAAATGTCGAGGCTGGCCTTGTCGCGGGCGATCACTTCCTCAAAGGTGAAGTAACGGAAGCGCTCGCTTTCGGTACGCTCGTGCCGGTTCTCGGCACGGTAGCAGGTGATGAAGTCGCTCAGGTCTTCAGTCTTGAGGGTGCGGGTCTTGAGCGTGAAATGCTTGTTGGTGCGCAGGTCGTAGATCCACACGCCCTTGGTATGCACGTTGCCATCCTTGGCCTTGGCGTCGAAGAACAGCACATTCGCCTTGACGCCCTGCGCATAGAAAATGCCGGTGGGCAGGCGTAGCAGGGTGTGCACGTCGCAGGTTTCCAGCAGCTTGCGGCGGATCTTTTCACCTGCACCGCCTTCGAACAACACGTTGTCCGGTAGCACCACGGCAGCCTGGCCGTTCACCTTCAACATGCTCGCGATGTGCTGCAGGAAGTTGAGTTGCTTGTTGGAAGTGGTTTCCCAGAAGTCCTGCCGCTCGTAGGTGAGCGCGTCCCGATCTTCCTCGCCGTCGGCGTTGGTGATGGTCATGCTGCTCTTCTTGCCGAAGGGCGGGTTGGCCAGCACGTAGTCCACCTTCTGCTTCGGCTCGGCGATCAGCGCGTCGGAACGCTCGACCGCCGGCTCGCCATCGAGCTCGCCGATGTTGTGCAGAAACAGGTTCATCAGGCACATGCGGCGCGTGTTGGGCACGATCTCGTTGCCGAGGAAGGTCTTGTCGCGCAAAAACTCCTTGGCCCGTCGGTCCAGCTTGGCACCTGGCCGGGTCAACCAGTTGTAGGCGCCGAGGAAAAACCCGCCGGTGCCGCAGGCCGGGTCGGCAATGGTTTTCATCGGCTCCGGCCGCACGCACGCCACCATCGCCTCGATCAACGCGCGCGGCGTGAAGTACTGCCCGGCGCCGCTCTTGGTGTCTTCCGCGTTCTTCTGCAGCAGGCCTTCGTAGAGGTCGCCCTTGGTATCCGCATCCAGGCTGATCCAGTTTTCGGCGTCGATCAACTGCACCAGCCGTGAAAGCTTGGCCGGGTCCTGGATCTTGTTTTGCGCCTTGAAGAAGATGGCGCCCAGCATCCCCGGCTCCTGCCCCAGCCTGTGCAGCACGGCCAGGTAGTGGGATTCGAGCGGCTCGCCGTTCTTCGAGGTAAGGCTGGCCCAGTCGTATCCCTTGGGGATATGGGTGTCCCGTTTGTACGGCTCCTGCGCGTATTCATGCGCCAGCTTGAGGAACAGCAGGTAGGTGAGCTGTTCCAGATAGTCGCCATAGCCGACCCCGTCGTCGCGCAGGGTGTGGCAGAAATTCCAGACTTTCTGGACCAGGGAGGATGCGTTCATATGTGCGGGTTCTTCCGGCGTAAGCGTTACAGGGTCTTGGGGCCGATGGCGCAGCTTTCCTGCCAAGCCGCGAATTCCAGCGGCCGCAATCCAAAGCGGATGGCATTGCCGGGGTGCAGATTGCGAAACTCCTCGATCGCCAGCGCGGTGAAGCGTGCGCGATCCGCGGCAACCACCGTATCGGGCACGCGGGCGCCGATGGTTTCGGCATTGGCCGGCACACCGCCACGCACGATGGTGGCCACGAGGGTGGACAACTGGTTACGGTAGCGCAGGCGCACTGCGTCGGGTGGCACCAGTTGCTGGCGCACGGCGACATACTGCTGGCAAGAGCGCTCATAGGCCCGCACGAAAATGTCGCGCAATAGTTCAACACGGTTGAGCTCATACACGCCGAGCAGGCCTTCGACATAGTCCTGCGCGTCCACGTCGATGAAAGACAGCGGCGAGAGGTTGTGCCGGATGAACGGAATGTTGGCGGCAAGCCGCGAAACCCGCTTGTTGACGTCCTCGAAAGGCTGCAGGTAGGGCAGATGCACCATCAGGAAAAAAGACTGCTCGAACGGATCGACGATCTCGGCCGCCATTTCGACGACCACACCAAACAGTTCCTCGATTCGCTGCGGCAGGGCGATCGGCAGGTAGACGCTGCCGCCGATTTCGACCGGCCGGTTGCGCAGGCGGCCACAGGCCGTCGGGTCGGGCATCAGGCCATCCGACAAAAAGGCGTGCAGGGCGATGATTGTTTCGGCATTCACACCCACATGCTCGGTATCGCGCACCAGGTACTCGATGGCCGCCTTGTGGTTGAGAATCATCTGGGTTTCCAGCGCGTCCTTGCCGGCGGCAGCCTGCCCGTGCTCGATCAGCCGCTCGGTATCGAGCCGCGAATACGTGTTGCCCTCGAGTTGCGACGACGCCCAGGAAAGGTCGATCAGCAGGCGGTTGAGAATGTCGCGCGCGAACGTGCCCGCCGGCGCTGCCACCATTGCCGCCGCCGGGCGGCCGAGGCTGTGCAGCTGCGCCCGCAACGCTTCCGGCAAATACGCGGTGTGGTTCGGCGTGTATTGCTCCAGAAAAGACTGCCGGTAGCTCACCGGCGCGCGCTGATCCCGGGCCTGGCGTACATGGCGCCGGACTTCCTCGCCTTCAGGCGATACCTTGATCCCTTCCTCGGGTCCCGGCTCGCGAGCTACCGCCTTGGTGCTTTGCAGTTGCCGGTAGCGCAGCCCGGGGCCGCGGCCCGCCGTGAAGATTCTTCCGGCATCGGCCAACGCGGCCAGGCGGCGCTGCAGCGTGCGGCGGCTGACATCGGCCGCCAGCTCCGCATGAAGCGCATCAATTCCGGCGCCTTCCGGCTGCCGGACGATGAGCGCTTCAATGCGCGCGTTGAGGTCATACGGCAGTTTCTTGGGCATAGCGGTTTGGCGCGAAGTTGGCTTATTGCGCCAAAATATTACATCTAATGGCGCGATTTGTCGAATTGCGCCAATAAATTAGGCGACTACGCCAAAAGTCTCAAAAGCCGGCCCGTCGCCTTTGGGCGTACCTAAGCCAGCACCGCCATAACCCGATGTTCAAAGTCAGCCGCGCTCGTACAAAGCCGGCGGACGCTTGAGGCCCACGCCGCAGTGACGGCGGCGGCTTGCGCCCGGTACTCCCGTCCATTCTTCCGGACCCGCTTGGCAATTGGCAATCGGGCCAACACGCCTTCGACATTCATGTCGCATTCGATGTTGTCCATCAGCGCTCTCTCGCCCGGCAGTAAGGCGGCGGCCAACCATGCTTCGATGGATTTGGACGGAATGCATAAAACAGCCTTCGTGCCACATGCAGCGACACCGAGCCAAGACAAGATTAAGCGTTCGACAAGTGAAGTTGTATCGCCGGCGGGCGGGCAAGGTAGCGCGAACGGCATCGCCATCAATCCTTTGGTCAAGGCCAGGTGCGCTACCGCTGGCCCGTTATCGGCATAGGCCTTGTCCGCCACATCCGCGTCCAGATGCACGATCACAAGGTCGAAATCCGTCAGTCGCGGGTCATGCTCAAAGTCGCCAAAACCGGATTCACGAAAGCCGTCGCACCACTTCAACACGCCACCCCAGCCTTGACCAAAGGAAGGCTGAGTGGCTTCCGGCTGCAGCAGCGTCAGCACGAATGAAGAACCAACGATGGCCCGCAGGGCGGCCTCGATGATGATCTTGTCGGTGACCCCTTCGGCCACCAACCCGATCCGCAATTCAGACATTCGGCACGGCGCCCAGATTGCCCATCATCCACAGCCGCGATAGCGGATAGGTCTGGTTGAGTTTGAGCAGTGCCTCGGAAGGCGCGATGCGTCGCACCACCGTATGGCCCTCGCTGTTGCGATCGACCGCGAAGAGCCGTACCTGATCATCGCGCAGATTCAGGCCATCAAGTACCGCAGGATTGTGCGCGGTAAAGAGCAGCTGCCGGCCGCTGCCGGTAGCCTTGAGCCACTCATCCAGTTTGGATGTCAGGCGCGTCACCAAGCGGGGATTCAACGCCTGGTCAAGGTTGTCAATGGCGAACATCGTCGGGGCATTCGCTGAAAGGCACAGGATCGCGCTGAACAACACATATAACGCCCCTTCGCTGGCGTCGTAGGCGGTAAGCGTATTGCGGCTTTTGCGCATATAGCGATCGGTGAACCGCAACACCTCCTTGGTGCGTGCAACCGAAGGTGAAAGCAGCGACCCCGCCGCGCTGGTAGTCTGAATGTCCGCTACCCAGTCCACCAACTCGAAAACGCTCTCGGACAACGTCTCGTTCTTGTCCAACACCGCACGGCGGAACTCCGCGAACGCCTCGGCCAGCCGCCCGCCCGCCAGGCCCAACGGTGCCCGCGACTGTGGGTCGCCCACCATTGCCCGCAAAGTCGGTGTGTTGGGCGAGTAGATCGCAAAGTTCTGCAAACGCCGCATCAGCTCCGAGGCCGGGCTTTGCTCCGGTACTTCCACCAGCTTCAGTGCGGCCAAACCCGCAGTAGGCGTGAGATTGCGCTTGTTACGCACCCCGTCGGATACGATCTCCTCATTACCAACTACGAGTCGCTCGGTCTTGAACGACCATGCCGGTTCTGGATTCTCCAGCGGGTTGAGCAAGGAAACCCTGTAGCTGGTACGACCGTCGCCCTCCGCATCCAGCGCGATATGCACCGGCACCTTGCTCGACTCGAACGATGTCTTGTACAGGCGCGGCACGCCGGGGCGTACCCCGCGCCGAAGCAGCGACTCGTCATCCACCCGGCCACTGGCAGCCGCACCCAGTACGCCAATGGCTTCCAGAATGTTGCTCTTGCCCACGCCATTGGCGCCGATGAAGCAATTCACCCGCCCGAGCGGCAGCTCCATCGAAACAATCGACTTGAACCCGTCGATCCGAATTGTGCGAATCATGTGTTCGCTCCCCTGCATATCAATTGGCGGCACCGAAGGCGCATCGGGCAAAACGGCAATTCAAATCCATTCACGTCCGCCTTCGCACGTAAAATCCGAACTCGTAGGTAAGCGTGAGATTGTAGAGGTCGCCAGCAGCGGCGGCAGCCCGAACGGGTGAAGCCCTCGAACTCAGGACCTGCGCTTTTTCCCGACGCCCGCAATCGCGGGCGTTTCTCTTCGGTTCGGGCGAATCGTGACAGCGTCATGCGGCAGCCTTCGTTTTGCGGCCACGAGCGCCAATGGCTGTGGTTGATGAGGTCCGATCCGCGCGAATGCGTTCCAGCAACGCGGTGGCCGGTTCGTCATTTGGGTCTTGCTGCACCAGTTGGCCGGAGAAGGCGGCTTTGAGGATGTTCTTGCGCTGTGCGGCGGCTTGTTTAAGGCCAAGATCTACTGCGATCTGCTGTTGACTGATCTGATCAAATTGCCCCGCCAACAACTTCGTGATCTCAGTTTGCTCATCATTCGGCGGAAGAGGCAACGCGATTGACTTAACAATCTGGAGGTTCAGATTCGGTTGAACCCCACCAGACGCTTGAGCTCGCATCCGTTCGTAGCTGTCAAGCAGAAACGCTTTGACGTATGACTTGGATGCCTGGGCCTCGGGCTCCAGCACAATTGCGGCTATTGCTTGATTGATCGTCGCTGGAATCAATAGTTCAGAGCACTTGCCCCGCGTTTTTCCTTCGCCGTACATTGCGACCAAAAGCGACCCTGCAGGATAGATTTCCAGACGACATTCCTTCAAGGCAAGTTCCGTGACGTGTTCAGTCGCCAACGTCACGGTCTCGCTGTTGAGCGCGCCACTGGTTACCCACGGAAAAGTACCGCCGTCGAAAAAAGCTGCATTCGATCTAAGTGGCGTCACACCTGTGCCCATTTGCGAAATCTGATCAATGGTCGCCCAAGCCCACCCGTCTGGCAACTCCGCCAATTGGCTTTCGTCTGCACGCAATGGCTCGGGATATTTTTCGCGCCAGTCCTTCGGAGGTGCTTTGCCTTGCTCCGCAAACTTCGCGAGCTGCCTAGCTTCCCACCGCGCGCGGCGTTCGCGGAGGATGCGCTCCAGCAATTGCGCGCCGGTTTCGATGGGCTCGCCGCGCTTGGCACGTTCGGCGCGCCAGTCTGCGGTGAGGGCGCCTTCGACGGCTGCTTTCAATAGGGATTGGCGGTATTGGGTGAGCTTTTTCTGAGCCGCCTTGAGTTCGGCGACGCCTGCGTCCAGCTCGGAGAGTAGTTCCTCAAGCTTATCGACGATTCGGTCTTGAATCGCGAGAGGCGCGACTGGCACTTCAGAATCGTTTAGTTTTTTCAACGTCAAGCGCGTTATTGCGACGCCCGCGACGTTGTCCATCATTGCGGTTTTGGTCTTGGGGTCTTGGAGCGCGTACAACAGGTATTTTGGTTTTATCGCCGGACCGGCACGGAGTACGCCAACGCTCGATAGCAGAGAAAACTCCTCCTCCAGCGTGTTGATTGCTATTACCCCGGTGGTTGCACCGTCCTTCACGTACAAAATGTCATTTTTGCGAACATCACACCTTGCAAAAATCTCTCGATGCGTGGCCTCGTCAACGTAAGTTACGTTTCTAAGATCGAGTCCCCACGGCTTGATGTTTTTTGCGGTGATGTACTTGAATGGTCCCGCCTCCAGATTGACCGGAGAGTGATGGGTGCCATCGGTGATCTTTTCACAGAGATCACCCAGTCGAATCATTGGAAAACCGCTCAAGCCACCAACTCCTCATTCATCTCGACCATCAGTTCATCAAGTTGGTTGCCAAATACCGCCCACGCCTTCTGCAACCCTCCCTTGTCCGCCAGTCCCGCAAAATCAAAATCATCCCGACTAATGCTGCAACTGCTGGAGATGTGGTCCTTGATCAGGCGTAGCCATTCGGTTTGCTCAGGCGTGAAAGCGGTGGCGCGTTGGGCGTTGTGGCGGAATATCCATTCCTGGAAGCGCTTGTCCACTTGTTCGCTGAAGGGTTTCAATTCGGTGTCCAGGCCGATGGCGTAGCGCACCAGGGCGATCAGGTCGGTGAGTTGGCGTTTGATGTCGGCGCCCTTGACGTTGCTGGCCTGCAAGCGGGCGTAGGCGCTCCACAGGCGTTCGGTGGTGAGCATGAGGGGCGGTTTGCTCAGGGTGTCGTGCAGGTCTTCGATCATGTCGAAGGTGAGCGCGCGGCGCTGGTAGGGTTGCTGGTAGAAAAAGCTCAGCGCGGCGATTTCGTCCTTGTGTTGGGCGATGTAGTCGGCAAAGGTCTGGATTGTCTTGTTGGCTTGTTCTTCGGCCTGGGCGCTGTAGCCGGAGAAGGTCACTTGGTCCAGGTTGAGGTGGTCGATGAGTTGTTCGCGTTCCTGGCGGGCGGCTTCGATTTGCTGGCGTAGTTCGGGCTGGTCGAAGGGGGCGCAGGCGGCAGCGACGCGTTTGGCGCGTTCGGCGGCAATCTCTTCCGGGGTCACGCTATCTTCATCGCGGGTAATGCCTTTGGCGGCAGCGGTGGCAATCGCCGCTTCGACAATCTTGTCGGGGTCCAGGGCGGATATGAGGCTTTTGCCCAGTTCCGCGATCGGGATGCCGCCGGAGGCTTTTTCGATCTTGGCCTGCGCCTTTTCGTCGAGTTGCTTGGCCAGGCGCACCAGCCGGTTGGCCAGGCTCAAGACGGTGTCGTCGTCTCGGTGGCCGATAGCCACACCTTGCAGCAGGTCTTTGAGCGGGGTGGTGGGCTTTTTCTCCAGCGGCCGGCTTTCGGTCTTGCACGACTTTTCCACCCCGACGGCGTCGATCAGTACGAAGCGGGTCTTGGCGCTGTCCGCGCTGTTGGATACGCGCTTCAGGTCGTCGTAGCCCAGGCTACGCACCCCGCGGCCTTTCATCTGCTCGTAGTAGCCCTTGCTGCGCACGTCGCGCATGAAGAGGAGCACTTCCAGCGGCTTCACGTCCGTGCCGGTGGCGATCATGTCCACCGTTACCGCGATGCGCGGGTTGTAGTCGTTGCGAAAGCTGGCGAGGATGCTGTCGGGGTCTTCCTCGGCGCGGTAGGTCACTTTCTTGCAAAACGCGTTGCCCTGGCCGTATACCTCGCGCACGATATTGATGATGTCGTCGGCATGGCTGTCGGTCTTGGCGAAGATCAGGGTCTTGGGTACTTCGCGGCGGGTCGGGAAGATCTGCGTTTCCACCGCCGTTTTCATGGCCTGGATCACGGTGCGGATCTGGCTGGGGTTCACTACAGACCGGTCGAGGTCGCGGCCTTCGTAAAGGATGTCTTCCTCGGTTTGCGCCCAGCGCTTCTTGCGGGTCTGGCGGTCGCGGTGGTCTACCCATTCGCGCGCCTTGACCTCGCCGCCCTTCTTGGTTTTTTCCGTTTCGATTTCGAAGACGTCGTAGCCGACGTTGACCCCGTCAGCCACCGACTGCTCATAGGTGTACTCGGCGACGATGTTCTCGTTGAAGAAGCCGAAGGTGCGCTTGTCCGGCGTGGCGGTCAGGCCGATCAGATAGGCGTCGAAATAGTCGAGAACCTGCTTCCACAGGTTGTAGATGGAGCGGTGGCATTCATCGATGATGATGAAGTCGAAGGTTTCCACCGGCACAGCCGGGTTGTAGCGCACCAGCTTGGCCTGCGCCTCGGTTTGCCGCACCTCATTGAGCGAAACGTCCTCGGCCGAATCGTCGATTGGCTCGCCCGCGAGGATGGAATACATGCGCTGGATGGTGGAAATGCACACCTGCGCGTGCGGGTCGATGTTGGGCGAGGCCAGCCGCTGCACGTTGTAGAGCTCGGTGAACTTGCGGCCATCGTCCGGCGGGGTATACGCCATGAACTCCTGGTGCGCCTGCTTGCCGAGGTTGCGCGTATCCACCAGGAACAGCACCCGCTTGGCCCGCGCGAACTTGAGCAGGCGATATACAGAAGTGATGGCGGTGAAGGTCTTGCCGGCGCCGGTAGCCATGTGAACCAGCGCGCGCGGCTTGTTCAACGCCAGCGACTGTTCCAGCCCGGTTACGGCGCTGACCTGGCAGTCGCGCAGGTTGCGTTCCGGCAGGGCGGGCATCTGTTCGGCCAGGCGGCGGCGCAGTGTGTCAGGCTGGCTGGCCCACGTGATCAGTTGTTCCGGCTTGAAGAAATGAAAAATCTCGCGCGAGCGCGGCACCGGGTCGCGGTTGTCGGTGAAGCGGATGATCTGGCCGGTGCTCTCGAAGAGAAACGGCAGTGGTGTGGTGTCGACCCGCCATTTCAGTGCAGCATTGGCATAGCGCGCGGTTTGCGCTTCATGCGCGGTGATGTTCTCGGCTGCCTCATCGCGCTTGGCCTCGATCACGCCCACTGCCTCCCGGTCTACAAACAGCACGTAGTCGGCCGGCCCGGTGTCGGTGGGGTATTCGCGCACGGCAATCCCGCGGGCGGCGCCGAGGTTGATCTGCCTCAGGTCCTGAACCACCCAGCCCGCTTGCTCCAACTTGCGGTCGATGTGTTCGCGTGCCCTGGCTTCGGGGGTCATGGTCGGCGGGTGACTGGGCGCGGGATTCGTCGCGGAGAAGTCGAGTGTAGAGGGTTTTTGCGGCGGAATGCCACTTCAAGCGCGCAATAGACCAGCTGGGAAGCATCGACCACCCGAGCCGACAACTTGAAGCCCGAACATGCCCCTCACCCTTCAGAAGTCCTCGCGATCGCGGTCACTGCGTTCGCAAGGTGCGACGGTGACTCCGCTTCATTCCGCCTTGATCTTCGCTTCCGCGATCACTCTCTTCAGGATTTCCCAGTCCTGCGCAACGATTCGCTCGAACTCTTCGGGCTTCATCGGCGTCGGCGCGTAGCCGCTGATATTGAGCCAGCGCTCCGCAAGATCGGGTGCGGCCAGCACCTGGTTGATCTCGGTATTCAAGCGGGTGACGATCGCGCGCGGCAAGCCGGCGGGGCCGAAAAATCCGATCCACGCACCGGTGGAAAACTGCACGCCTTCCTCCTGCAGCGTGGGCACGTTGGGCAGCATCGGGGAGCGCCTGGGTCCCGCCTGCGCCAGCGCGCGCAGCTTCCCCGAGCGTGACTGCGAGATGGCGTTGAATGAGTCAAGGAATGCCAGCTGCATGTGACCACCGACGATATCGGTGGTCAGCGCCGTGGTCGACTTGTAGGGAACATGCACCATGTCGATGCCGGTGAGCATCTTCAGGAATTCGCCGGCCAGATGCCCGCCCGAGCCCGGGCCCCAGGAGCCGTAGCTGGGCGGCTTGGGTTGCGCCTTCACGTAGGCTACGAACTCGCGGTAATTGTTGACCGGCACTGACGGATGCACCACCAGCACGTTGGCACCGGTGAACACCATGCTGATGGGCGTGAAGTCCTTCTGCGCGTTGAAGGCCAGCTTCGGGTTGAGCAGCGGATAGATCACGTTGGCGCCGGTAAATCCCACCACCAGCGTGTAGCCGTCCGGCGCGGCCTTGGCAACGAAATCCAGGGCCACCGCGCCGGTGCCACCGGGCTTGTTTTCCACGATTACCGGCACCTTCATGGCCGTCGCTATGCGATCGGCCACCATGCGCGCGATGAGATCGGTGATGCCGCCGGGTGCAGAAGGCGAAACGATGCGGATGTTGCGTGAGGGGTAGTCCTGTGCGCTGGCGGGCAGGGCTGTGAGCAGGGCGGCACCGGTAGCCGCTGCGGCCGCGAGTCGCCTGAAGATGCTGTGCATTGTCGTAGTCTCCGCGTCGGGCCTTGTTTGTGGAGTGTGAAATCCAGGCGGCCTGTTGGGGGAGTATGGTTGACACAGGGTGGCGCAGTCAATCGCCTCTGATTCAACGAGATGTCGCGGCGCCACTTACAGGGGGGCGGGCCAACCCGGTACGCGCCGGAGTCTCTTGCTCGATGTGCTTGCCGTGGCCGGGCTGCGTTTTGGCTCCCGGCGAAGCCTCTGGAACCGGCGCGCTTCGTCGCTACTGGAAAAGCAACATCCTCGACCAGCACACTTGATCAGTTGTTTCCTTATGCCGCCGCAGCCGGTGGCAGCGACGCGACGAAGCTGCGCACGCTATGTGCCAGGAGCGCATTGGCATGCTCATACAAAAAGCGGAATCCGGCATTCGCATAGTCGCAGGCATTGTCGGCGCGCACGAGCGTGCCGGCCGTCTTGCCTGCTGCGACGATGGTGCGTCCTGCAGCTTCCACACGAGAGCGCACCTCCGGATGGAAGCGCTGGCCAGGCAGGCCGAGCGATTTGGATAAATCGCCGGGGCCGACAAAGAACACGTCGATGCCTTCGACGCCGAGAATCGACGGCAGGTTGTCTAAGGCGAGCGTGGATTCAAGCAGCACCCCGCTCAGCACCGACGCTGCGTCGCTGCGCGCGTTGCGCACCGTGGCCACCAGCTGGCGCGCATCGTTGGCGGTGTCGATGTGCGGCACCATCACGCCGCCGGCATCCAGATAGCGCGCTACCAGCCATGGCTGATGCGCTTCGGGGCGCACCACCGACACCACACCAGCCAGGCGGGCGGCGCGACACATTTCCTGGACCCGCTCCGGACCGGCCATGCCATGTTCGCAGTCGATAAAAACCGCATCGACGCCAAGCCCGCCGATGAACTCCACCAGGGAAGGTAACGGGTGATCCGGATTGAGCATGGTGACGACTTCACCACGCGCCAGCTTCTGCTTGAGCAACATGCTTGTGTCCTGGAGATTTCGGAGGGTGAGGGTGGTGCGGCCTTTGCGCGGCGCTACCGCTTTGCGTGTGCGTAAACCCAGGGCATGCGCAACGCCTTGCTCAAAAGGTCTCCGGCACGGGACCATAGCTGCCGGTGCGGTGCATGCGACGCGGAATCGCGGCGTAGTCGAAATGCGCCAGGTGCTGCACCGCGCCGTTGTCCCAGATCACCAGGTCACCCGCGCGCCAACGATGCCGGTATTGAAATCGCTCCTGCTTCAGGTGTGCGGGCAACAGGGCCAGCAATGCATCGCCCTCCGCCGCCGGCATGCCGTTGATGCCCACCGTGTGCGCTTTGCTCAAAAACAGGCAAGGTACGCCGGTGTTCGGGTGGCGCCGCACCACCGGGTGGCAGACGTCGGGCGTCGCGGCCTTTTGCTCCGGTGTCAGCGGGGCGCGGCGCAATTGCCCCAGGCGGGCCTTCTTTTCCCGATGCCATTCAAAGCTGTTGGTGCCGGTGCGACTGGCGATTCGCTGGCGGATTTCCGGGGCCAGCGCTTCATACGCTTTCCAGACGCTGGTGAACGCGGTATCGCCGAGCGACTGGCCGTCTCGCTGCGGAATCTCGATGCCGTACAGCAGGGAATACATGTCGGGCCTGGCGAGGTAGGCACCATCGGAATGCCACAGGGAGCCGGCGTCGGGAATACCGATGTACTCACCGTCCTGCTTGATGTTTGACACCACCATCACCTCGGGGCTGCCCGGCAGCGAGTAGCGGCTGTAGACCAGTGGGCGCAGCGTACCGATGCCTGCGGCAAAGGCCTTTTGCCGCTCCGGTGAGATCGACTGGCCGCGCAGCACCACCACCGAATGGCGGTCGAGTGCCGCGCGCACGGCCGCATATTCCGACGGTGAAACGCCGCGCGCAACCTCGATGCCGCCAATCTCGGCGCCGATCACACTGTCGAAAGGAACGGCTGATACGTGTGGAGCCGGGCCGCAAGACTACTTCGGAGCAATGATCGGGTTCATGTTCGGCGGTGGTGCGATCAGGTAGCGCGAGTCAGCGAACTATTGCGGCGTGACTTGCGCGCCGCGGATCGCGGCTGCTGCGTGTTCGCCGGCGATCAGGCCGAGGCCGAGCGCGGACAGCAGGCCGTTGCCCGACAGGTAGCCGTCCGGGCCATCGCCCGAAATGCCCGCCGCGGTGCCGCCGCCGGCATAGAGGTTCGGAATCGGCGAACCATCTTCATGCAGCACGCGTGCATGCACGTCGACCTTGAGGCCACCCTGCGTGTGGGCCAGGGTGCCGGTAATCAGCGCGCCATAGAAGGTCGGCCTGAGCGTGTCGCCGCAGGTTTCGCGGCCGAAGCGGTCGCGGCCGGCGCGCACCCCGGCGTTGTAGTCGTCAAAACTCGCGCGCACGCGCGCCGGGTCGATGTGGAAGGCCTCTGCCAGTGCCTCGATCGAGGGTGCCGAACGCAGCGCGCCGGCGGCGACGGTGTCGCGAAAATGTTCGCTCTTGATCACGATATCGTAAATACGCTGGTCGAAGATCTCGAGCGCGACCCCGCGCGGTTGCGCCAGCAGCACGCGCGCGAGTTCGGAATAGCCCTGGTCCTCGCGGTCGAAACGATCGCCATTGACATTGACCATGATCGCGCCCAGCTGGGGAATCTCCGGCAGCAGGCGGGTGCCGTAGCCGGGGATCACGTAGCCGTGCCCCTGGTGGCCCGACATGTGGGCGACCGCGGCGCCGAGCTGCATGCCCCAGCGGATGCCGTCGCCGGTATTGCCCTGCGCGCCGATGCATTCGACCTCGGCCATGTCGGGGATGTAACGGCGCAGCATCTCCCGGTTGGCGCCGAAGCCGTCGCAGGCAAGTATCACCTTGTTGGCACGGATGCGCTCGGTGCCCGACTCGCCGGTCAGCACGCCGATGACCGCGCCGTCGGCATCGGTGATCAGGCCCGCGCCGGGCGAGCGGTCGGCGAAGGTGACATTCGAAAAGCGCGCCAGCGCCGTGTGAAAAGCCTGCACCAGCGGCGCCCCGGAGCGCCCCGGCGGATTGTGCATGCGCAGGAAGGACTGGCCATAGCGGCCGGCGTCGGTGTTGAGCGTGAGCGGCAGGCCGACCTCGTCGACCACCAGGTTGATCACATCGATGGAGCGGCGGCACAAGGCAAGCACGATCTCGCGGTCGGCCTGGCCGTGGTTCTTGCGCATGATGTCGTCGGCGATCTGCTCGGCGGTGCCGGCGATGCCTGCCGCCTGCTGGTAGCGCGTGCCGAAGGCCGCGATCGAACCGCTGGCTAGAGCGGTGTTGCAGCCCAGCCTGGTGTCTTTCTCGAGCAGGATCAGCTCGATGCCGCGGCGCGCCGCGGCGAATGCCGCCATCAGCCCGCAGCCGCCGGCGCCGACTACGACCAGCTCGGTTTCCGCGTCCCATTCATGTGTCATCAAGCCATTCCCCCGTTCAGTTGACCTTGGCGCCGGACACCCGCACAACTTCCGCCCAGGTGCGCATCTCGGCATTCATGTAGTCGATCAGTTGTTCAGGGCTGCGCCCGGCCGGCGCCTCCATGCCGGTCTTGCCCATCTGCTCGCGCATCTCGCGCGTTTCGAGGATCGCGGCGACATCGCGGTTGACCTGGGCAATGATTGCGTTCGGCGTGCCGCCCGGCGCCCAGATCGAGAGCCACGCGCCGGCCTCGAAATTTGCCAGCCCGGCCTCGGCCACCGTCGGCACCTCCGGCAACCTGTCCATGCGCCGCGCGCCGGCGGCGGCGATCACGCGCACATCGCCGCGTTCGATGAACTGCAGGTAGGGCGTGACCGAATCGATCGCCAGGTGGATGCGCCCGGACAACAGCTCGCGCACGGTCTCCGCCGACCCCTTGAACGGAATGTGTGTCATCTCCACGCCGGCCCGCAACTTGAACAACTCGCCGCTGATGTGTGGCGTCGTGCCGTGCCCGCCCGAGCCGAAGTTGAGCTTGCCCGGATTGGCGCGCGCATACGCGATCAGTTCGGCCACGCTGCGCACCGGCAAGGCGCCGTTGACCACCACCACGAACGGCAGGTTGGCGAACAGCGACACCGGCACCAGGTCCTTCATCGGCGTGTAGGGCACGCGCTCGAACAGCGCCACGTTGACCACGATATTGCGCGCCGTGACCAGGAGCGTGTAGCCGTCGCCGGGCGCGCGCGCCACTGCTTCGGCGGCGATGTTGCCACCGGCACCGGTGCGGTTCTCCACCGTCACCTGCTGGCCCCATTTGTCGCCCAGGCGCTGCGCGATCGCGCGCGCGCCGGTATCAACTACCCCGGGACCGAAGGCCACGATGATGCGCACCGGCTTGGCGGGAAAGGTCTGGGCCGGGGCGCTGGCGCCGTGCACCAGCAGGGCGAGCCCGGCGAAAAGCGATAGCGAGCGGACGAGGCGGGTCATGCGATTCTCCGGTTTAGGCCGTCGCATCCCAGATGGACCGGCAGGCAATGGTGCCATCACGGGGAGGGCCTGTCAAAGAGCGACAAGTGACGATAACGGAAAGTGCCGCCGCCTGGGCGTACCCCGGACATTCGGCACGCTTCTCCGAAGCGGCCGCTTTGCTCCTTTAATGCACCTGGATATTGTCCAGGTTCCGGCACATGCCACTCCTGCCGCCTGATAAGCTAAGCCGCCTTGCGACTCTGTAGTCCCGCCTGAAGCGGGCAATTTCATGAGCGATACACCCATGCAACAGAACGCCGATGCCCGCGTACGCCGCGGGTTTGTCGAGATCGCCGAAGGGCAGGTCCATTACCGCGAGGCAGGCTGGCAGCACACGGCCGAACCGCCACTGGTGATGATCCATGCCTCGCCTGCCTCGGCCCTGACGCTCGAACCGTTGCTGCGCGTGCTGGGGCGTGAGCGCCACGTGATCGCCCCGGACACCCTGGGCAATGGCGATTCCGCCGCGCCTGCCAACGACCAGGTGGACTTGCCCTATTTCGCCGGTGCGCACATGCGCGCACTCAATGCGCTGGGCGTTTCCGGGTGTGACCTGTACGGCACCCATACCGGTGCCAATATCGCCATCGAGATCGCCATTGCGCGCCCCGCGCAGGTGGGTGCGATGCTCCTCGACGGCGTGTCGCTCTATGGCGATGCCGAACAGGCCGACCTGGTGGCCAACTATGTGCCGCACGTCAACATCGACGCGCAAGGCAGTCAGTTCAATCGTTTGTGGCATTTCGTGCGCGATGCCTACCTGTTCTGGCCCTGGTACAAGCAGGACGCGGCGCACCGCCGCAAGGGCGGCTTGCCCGAAGCGCAGGCGCTGCACGACAAGACGGTCGAAGTGCTCAAGGGGGCGCGCACATTTCACCTGGCTTACCGCGCATCGCTGGCCTATCGCAAGCAGGAGCGCCTGCCGCTGGTGCGGGTTCCCACCTTGATCGCCTGTGCCCGTGGCGACATGTTGTTCGAGTATTTCGACCAGGTGCGCGCACTGCTGCCGACGGCGCAGTTTGCCGAGACCGAAGGCGTCGGTTCAGCGGAAGCGCTGCAGGCGACAGTGCGGCAGTTTCAGGCGTTTCTGGAGAGTGTCGGGCGGGCCTGAACGAGAGGCCTTGCATGCGTGAACGGCGGCGCACCCGCCCCGAGATTTAAGCAGGCCTGCGTGATCGCAGCATGTGCAAGCGCGCTCTTGATCGTTTTCGTCACGCTGCCGCGATGATCATTCGGGCTTCATGCCCGCAATGCCGATTTGCCGCTCCCAAACGCCGGGCCGGTCCTTGACGAAGGTTTGAAACTCCTGCGGCCCGGCCGGCGCCGGTTCGACGCCCATCGCAACGAACCTCTCCTGCAAAGCGGTGGTGGGGAGGATCTTCGCGATTTCGCCGCTGAGTCTCTCGGTGATGGCCGCCGGCATGCCGGCCGGGCCGAACACACCCATCCATGCCGTGACCCCAAAATCCGGCAGCGCGGAAGCCTCGCCCACGGTGGGCAGCTGTGGCGCCAGCGAGGTCCGCTTGCCCGGTGTGACCGCCAACGCCTTGAGTCGTCCCGCCTTGACCAGCGGCATGCCGGTGGCGAAATCGAGCGCGGTGAACGCCACCTGGCCGCTGGCCACACGGGTCATGGCCTCCGGCGCCGCCTTGCAGGCCACAGCCACTGCTCCCATCCCCGGAGCCACCGCCGTCGCGGTCAATCCCGCTGCGGCCCAAAGTCCGCGGCTCCTTCGGTTGAAGGTTTCATTCACCAATGGAAAAAATCGTGGTACGCAAGCCCCTTCACGACCCGATCGGCGATCGTGATTATTGGTTGTCCCGACCTCTTGAAGAGCGGATCGCCGCTGTCGAGGAATTGCGGCAGCAGTGGTTTGCCCAGCACCCGGATGCTCAACAAGGACTTCAAAGAGTTTGCCGAGTCACACAACTCCACCGGCGTTGAGTACATGGTGGTGGGCGGCCATGCGTTGGCTGCGTATGGTCATCCGCGCTATACCGTTGATCTCGATATCTGGATTCGGCGAACGCCTGAGAATGCGCGAAGGGGGAAGCGCAGCCTTGAAGCTTTTCGGCTTCGGCGCGCTTGGGCTGTCCGAGCAGGATTTTCTGGTTCCGCACGCCGTGATACAGCTTGGATACCCGCCTGCGCGCATCGATCTGATCACGGCTATTGACGGCGTGGAGTTCGACCAATGCCATGGATAGCGGATCGTGACTGTGCTCCAGGGCACCGCGCTTGCGTTCATCGGCATTGAGGATTTCCGTTCCAACAAGCGCGCCAGCGGCCGTCACAAGGATCTGGCCGATCTTGACAGCCTCGATGATTCGGATAAGCCGCGCGGAACTTGATTCCGCAAGCACCCCTCAATCCCCCTCCAGCAGCAACTCGCGCAACACCTGCGCGGAAATCGGCGACGCATCCTCCTGCCCTTCCAGGATTCCATCAGCCAGGCTGCGCTTGTCGTGATGCAATTCGACGATGCGTTCCTCGATCGAACCAGCAGTCACCAGCCGATACACCGTCACCGGCCGTTCCTGGCCGATGCGGTGCGCGCGGCCCATCGCCTGGTCTTCCGCCGCCGGGTTCCACCAGGGGTCGACGATGATCACGTAGTCGGCGGCGGTGAGGTTCAAGCCGAAGCCGCCGGCCTTCAGGCTGATCAGGAACACTTCGCCTTCACCGCGTTGAAACGCCTGCACCCGGCGCGCGCGGTCGGCCGCCGGCGTGGCGCCATCCAGGTACTGATAGGCGATGCCGCCGCTGTCGAGGCGCTCGGCCAATAGTTTCAGGAAACCGGTGAACTGGCTGAATACCAGCGCCTTGTGCGCTCCATCGACCAGCTCGCGCACGATCTGCTCGAAGGCCTGCGCCTTGGCGCCGACGATCCCCAGCTCCGGCGCCACCAGCCGCGGGTCGCAGGCGGCGCGCCGCAGCCGCGTCAATTCGGCCAGCACATGAAACGAGGAGGCGTCGCCTTCCTTTGCATCGAGGTCCTTGACGCGCTCGCTGGCGCTGCGCCTCAAGGCTTCGAGAAAGCTGCGTTCCTGCTCCGAGGGTTCGATGCGATGAATGATCTCGGTGCGCGGCGGCAGGTCCTGCAGCACCTGGCTCTTGGTACGGCGCAGCAGAAACGGCGACACCAGGCGCCGCAGGCGTTGCCGGGTGGCCGCGTCGCGGTCTTTCTCGATCGGCCCGGTGAAGCGCTCGTTGAACTGGTTCGCCGTGCCGAGCAGGCCGGGGTTGATCAGGTTCATGATCGACCACAAGTCGGCCAGACGGTTCTCTACCGGCGTGCCGGACAAGGCCAGGCGAAAGCCGGCAGCGATCCCGGCCACCGCGCGAGCGCGCTGGGTGGCGGCGTTCTTCAGCGCCTGCGCTTCGTCGAGCACCAGGGTGCCCCAGGCGCGGGTGCCGAGTTGGGAATTCTCGCCGTGCGCCATCGCGTAGGAGGCGATGATCACGTCGTAAGGTCCGGCCTTGCCGACCAGCGCCACACGCCCGGCTTCGTCATGTTCGCTGTACAGGCGCGGGTTGAGCGCCGGTGCGAACTTGATGGCTTCGGCCAGCCAGTTGCCACATACCGAGGTGGGCGCCAGCACCAGCGCGGGCCCGTCGCCGGCGCGGCGCAGCAGGAGCGCCAGGGTCTGGATGGTTTTTCCCAGCCCCATGTCGTCGGCCAGGCAAGCGCCCAGGCCGGCATGCGCCAAGCGTGACATCCAGGCAAAGCCTTCGTGCTGATAAGCCCGCAGTTCGGTGTGCAAGCCATCGACTACCGGTGCAAGCGCGGCGGCGCTGCTCAAGGCGGTGATGCGGCGGCGCCAGGCGCTGTCACCCTCGACGCGGGCGCCATCAAGGTTGGTATCGAGCCAGGCGGCGGCGGCCAGCGGCAGCTTGAGGGCTTCGCGGTCCATGCGCCCTGCCGCTTGCATGTCGGCCAGTTGGCGCCGCAGGCGCTCACTCAAGGCCAGGTACTCGCCGTCGCCCAGCGCCACAAAGCGGCTCTTCGATTCGCGCGCCAGGTCCATCATGCGCTGCAAGCTCAGCACCCGCGCCTCATCCACCCGTACCTCGCCCTCCAGAGCGAACCAGTCGCGGCCAGAGGTGACCTGCACGCCTAAAGCGCTGCTGTCGACGCTCACCACGTGCAGCGGCTTGCCGCGCGGCCAGTCGAGCGCCGCCACCGCCGGCAAGCCGGGCAGCACCTCAACCACCCGCAGGGCCTGCTCGGGGTCTTCCAGCAGCCAGCCGGCGTCGGGCGCGCTGCCGTCGTCCAGACACGGCAGAGCGTCGATCACCGCGCGCCAATGCATGAGCTCGACGGCCAGTTCGCGTTGCGTGGTCAGGCTCAAACCCTGATGCAGGGTCATCAGGCGCTCGCGGCCGGCACCGGGTGTCACCGCCGGGCCGAAGCTGCCGAAGGGCATCACCACCAGCCGCAACTGCAGGCCGTCGCCCTGCGGGCTCAACTGCGCGCGCAGGCGCGCCTCGCCCGGCACTTCTTCGCCGGCTGCCGCATCGCTGTGCAATTGAAAATGCCCGGACAACACGCGCAACGCGGCTTCCAGTTCCTCCTTGGCATCCACCGGCACCGCCCAATCCTTGGCGATCAATTCCGCCACCCGGCGTTGTGCGGCGCTGATGCGAATCAGGCGCGCGCGGTCGGGCGCGTCGCGCACAACGCGCATGCTGTTCTGCCGTTCCAGCGCTTCTTCATACGAG
The DNA here is from genome assembly GCA_040382235.1 of Burkholderiales bacterium. Taxonomy (GTDB): domain Bacteria; phylum Pseudomonadota; class Gammaproteobacteria; order Burkholderiales; family JAEUOS01; genus JAEUOS01. The sequence continues at coordinate 29,936 of JBEIFV010000023.1, read as the reverse complement.
CGCGAGCGCGAATACCGCACAGCGCCCGCATCCTTGACTGCCAGCAGCGGCGGGTCGATACGAAACACGAAATTGTCGCCGCTGCTGCCATCGCCAGCGCGCCGCCGTACCTCCAGTGTAGGCAGGGCTTCGGTGAGTTCCACCCATTGCCCGGGTGCGTCTGCGAACATCAGGCTCGGATGCTGCACCAGCGCCGGCAGCGCCGCCACCGCGTCCAGCCACAGCGTCGCGGGGCCGCCTTCGCCTTCGATCGCGCGCGCCACCGCGGCATCGCGCGGATCCAGGCGCGCGCTTTTCTTCACCCGGCTCAAGCTGATGGGCTTGGGCTGGCTCCAGCCGCGTGCGCCCCTGGTGCGCTCAAATGGCGCCACGCCCTCGACACGCCCTTCGGAATCCAGGCGCAACTCCCACACAAGAGTGGCGGCTTGCTGCGCGGCGGATTTGGCGCCGGATGCGGTATCGCCCAGTGCTGTAATCGCCGCCAATGCATCGCGCCAGGTTTCGCGTGTGTCACCGAAAAACCGTGCCGGCTGGGGCAAGTCCGGCGCCAGTTTCAATGTGTATGGCAGCGGATCCAGATTGAAGCGCGTGGCGGCCTGGGCCACCAGGCTGGCAAGCCAGAAATGGCGCCCATCGACCAGCGTTTCCAGGAGGCACGACACACCGATCGCGTTCCAGGGGGCTGCCGGCAGGGAAAGCCAGGCGGTGAGAATCACGCGATGCGCCGCATCCACCGGGTTGCCGAAATGCTGATCCTCATGCTCGGCCCTGCGTGGTGCGAACGCATCCGGATCGAGGGGCTCATCGCCCAGGCGCACCGCGCAGGCATGTGAAAAGCGGCCCCAGGGATCGTGTACCGAAGGCTTGCGTGAACCCGATTCGGCGATCGCGAACTTGCGTGCCGTAGTCCATGCCGCGGGCGTCGGCTGGGCCAGCAGGGCCAGAACGTAGACCCAGGTAATGCCCATGGGCGCGGCGTTGCGCCGCATGCCCGCGCTTAGCTGCTGCGCCTTGTAAGCCGGAGCGAACGCCGCCGCTGCTTCCGCCCAGCGGCCGGCCACGGCCAGGTCCGCCGCGACGAACAGAGCGTGCATCGGCGTTGCCGGATGGATCGCCAGCGCTGCCCGCATGCCCGGCAGATCGAGGGCATTCATGCGGGTTTCGGCGACGCGAAAGCACAGGTGCGGGGGCACTTCCGCCGGCGCGCGATTGATCCAGGTGCCGAGCCAGGCGTAGAGCGGCGCAGTGCCTGGGGCGTTTCCCAGTTGATCGAGGGTGTCGATCACCGCAAGTTGCAGGGATGCGTCGATGCGCTCGAACAAGGCGGGCATGAATGGCTCGGTCACCGCCTGCAGCAAGACGCCGTGCTCCGCCGCCGCGCGCAACGGGCCCTTCAGCAAGCGTGAATACGCCGTCGCATTGAGGCCGGCGCCGTAGAGCAGCAAACGCGTCACCGCCACCTTCTCATCGTGGCTGCGGAAATGCACCCAGGCGGGCAAGACGTCGGATTCGCCGTAGGCCGGGCCGGCGGCCCACAGCGACCAGCGCCACAGGAGCGCGGCATCTGCGGCGGTGAGCAGCGCGGGCAGCCTTTGCGCGCATGCATCAGGCGGTACGTTGAAGCCGAATCCTTCCTCATGTTCAATACGCGCGGTGGCGAGCAGATGCTGCAGGGCCTGCGTCACCTCGGTGTGCGAAAGCAGCGCACCGCGTGCGTGGCGATGCCTGCTGGCCTTGAGGAAATTCTGCACCCAGGTCTTGCCGCGCGGACAGCCGCCAACCACCAGAGCATCGAACACCGCTTCGATGTCGCGCGCTTGCAATGCCGGGTCAGCCTTTGGAGCAGGGGTGCGAGGGGCGTCCACTGGACCTTTCTTTGTTGCTGCGCGCTTGGCGCGCCGCATCCATTCCGCGGCAGTCATGGTCTTGCCGCCCACCGTGGTGATCATGACCGATGCTTTTGCAGAAGGGCGCGGCATTCCTGGCGGACAGCGCGTGGGCTTGTTGAAAGCGGGAAATTGTCTCACCTGCGGGCGACAGTGGGCCGCCCGAACTTGCTAGGATTCGTCCGGGGTCCGCCCATCCGGTGCGGATCTTTCCGCTAAAGGGAGAAGAAGAAATGCTGTATGAAATGCGCATTTACCACTGCATACCGGGCCGCCTGCCCGCGCTCAACAAGCGCTTCGAGAGCACCACGCTCAAGCTGTGGAAGAAACACGGGATTCGCCAGGTCGGTTTCTGGACCGACCTGATCGGCGACAGCAATCAGAAACTGACCTACATGCTTGCCTGGGAAAGCTTGGCCGAGCGCGAGAAAAAATGGAACGCCTTCGCCGCCGATCCCGAATGGCACGCCAAGCGCGCCGAAAGCGAAAAGGATGGACCGATCGTGGCGCACCTGGAAAACAGCATTCTGGCGCCCACCACCTACTCGAAACTGAAGTAAGCGCATGCAGCGGTGATGCCGAGGCGGCGAGCCCGAGCCAACCAACACCCCTGACCACCGCGGCATGCGAGCGGCGCCTGCCTGTTGGGGCGCCGCCGTATTTCCAACGCTCAGTACTTGACCGAGCAACCGTAGGGCGAAGTGCTGGCCGTAGTCACCGGTTTACCGGCCAGCGATTCGTCAAGCGCCACCCGCAGGTGGTTTTTGGCCGTTTTCACGTCTTCCGGGTTGTAGGAGCGCTTGTCGTCGATGGCGCCGTTGTAAACCACTTTGCCTTCCGGATTGATCAGGAGCATCTGTGGCGTGGTGCGCGCCGAATAAGCACGGCCGGTGTCGCCCGCTTCGTCCATCAAGGTGGCGCGTGGTGTGCCGCCCTGGGTCTTCATCCAGTTGCCCATGGCTGCCGGCTTCAGATAATCCTGGTGCGCGGGGTTGGTCGAATTCACCGCCAGCCACACCACACCCTTGCCGCCACTTTCTTTTTGCAGGGCCTGCATGTTCTTGGTGACGTAGTGCTTTTGCACATAGGGGCAACCGGGGTTGACCCATTCCAGCACGACCCATTTGCCCTTGAAATCGGCCAGCCTGGTGGTCTTGCCGTCGGTTGCCTTCAAACTGAAGTCCGGCGCCATCTGGCCGGGCGGCGCCGAGGCGAAGGTGCTTGAAACCAGGAAAGTTGCAAGAATGCCGACAATGTGACGCAGGTTGGGCACGATAACTGCTCCATCAAAAACATCAAAGGGATTTGAGCGCGTTAGTAACGATTTGTTCCGACAAGATTTCGGGCAAAAGCAGGGGCGGCTTGCCGGGAACATACAGCACATAGACCGGCACCCCGTTGCGCCCGAATTCGGCCAGCGCGGCGGTTATCACCGGGTCGCGCCGGGTCCAGTCGGCACGCATCAGCTTGACCGATTTGGCGGCAAAGGCCTCGCGCACGGCTTTGGTTTCCAGCACCACCTTCTTGTTGACCTGGCAGGTCACGCACCAGGCGGCGGTAAAGTCGACGAACACCGGCGTCCCGGCGGCGTTGAACGCTGCGATATCGGCGGCGGCGAAAGGCGCCCAGCCGTCCGATCCGGATTTCGAGGTGCCTGCGGCAACGGTCTCGCCGGTGGGCCAGGCGGCATAAAGCCCGAGGGCTATGATGAGTGCGGCACCGAAGCGCCAGCGCGCGGCGGTGGTCTGCCCCAGAAGCCAGGTGCCGAGCGCGATCAAGACCATTGCCGCGCCCAGCCACACGATCGCATTGGGCCCGATCTGCAGCGACAACACCCAGGCCAGCCAGACCACCGTGGCATACATTGGAAAAGCCAGCAGTTGCTTGAACTTGGCCAACCATGGTCCGGGCCTGGGCAGGCGCTTGAGCCAGCCCGGAAACCAGGCCAGGAGAATATAGGGCGCGGCCATGCCGCAGCCGAGCGCGCCGAATACCGCCAGCGCGGTCCATGGGTTTTGCGTCACTGCGTAGCCAAGCGCCGCGCCCATGAACGGCGCGGTGCAGGGTGAGGCCACCACGGCGGCCAAGACGCCGGAGAAGAAGGAATCGACAGCCGGATGCTCGAAGCTGGCTGAAGCCCACGATTGCGGCAACAGTGAGCTGAATTCGAACACCCCTGAGAGGTTCAAGCCCAGCGCGAAAAACAGCAGCGCCAGGAAGGTGACCACCAGTGGTGATTGCAGCTGGAAGCCCCAGCCCACCGCTTCACCCGCAGCACGCAAGCCGAGAAGCACCGCCGCCAGGGCGATGAAAGAGAGCACCACGCCGGCGGCGAACGACAGGCCATTGGCGCGCATCGCAACGGTGCCGCCGCCGCGTGCGAAGCCCAGCACCTTGAGTGAAAGAATCGGGAAGACGCAGGGCATCAGGTTGAGAATCAGGCCGCCAAACAGCGCAAACACGATCGCCAGCGCCAGCGAAAGCTCTTCTCCGCCGGTCGCGCCGGCAGGTTTGGTGCCCTTGATCGCCGGTTCGTCCATGCCCTTGCCGGCCACGATCTTGCCGCTCATCGGCGCCTCGAACGAGAGAGCGCGTTCGGCCACGCCGACCACCACACCGCTTATGCGCGGCTCGCTGGCCGAAAGATTGCTGGTGACAGCCAACGTGATCACGGTCGACTCGCCTTCCTGCTTGACCGTCTGCGGCGCCGCCGATTCGACCAGGCCCTCGATGGTCGAAAGCGCGAATACTTCGCGCCCGGGCAAAGGCTTGACGCCCTCCAGCTTCAAGGTGATGACGCCGCCCGCGGTGCTGGCGCTGGCCTTGTCGACCTTGCCGCCGGGCATGCCGGCGAATGCGGCTTCGAACAGGCCCTTCCATTTCGGGTTGGGGGCCGGATTGGCGGCTGCCACGGGCAGGCTCAAAGTAAGGTCGGCGCCACCGGGAATGCAGACATCCTTGCAAATCAGCCAGTCGGCGCGCGCGGCCAGCCGGGCTTCCTGGCCGGCCGGCCAGTCCTTGGGGATTTGAATCGCCACCGGCAGCACGATCTCGCCTTCGAAGCCGTGGTTCATCATCGGCGGCACCGGTATGCGCTTGGGCACCGGCCACTGGATCTGCCCGGCCTTGATGCCGGCCGGCAGCTTCCACTGGATGGTGGTGGGCATGCCGGAGTCGCCGGGGTTCAGCCAGTAGGTATGCCAGTGCGGGTCGTGCTTGATGCGCAGGCCGACGATCGCTTCAGTGCCCGGCGCCAGCGCCAGGTCGCGTGCGATCAACTCCGCTTCGGCGTTGTCGGCTTGCACCGGGGCGGCTGTCACCCAGCCGCTTCCCAACACTGCAAGAGTCGCTACGGCAAGCACGAAAACGCGTGAAATCATGGCATCCCTTCCGCAAGATCGCGTTGGCGCACGCGGAAAAAACGCGGCGCAATGACACTTGCAGATGTCGTGGTGGTGCGGTGAGCCGCAACTGGTTTCGCAAGCTCTCCATCCATCTACGGCCCAAAAGCCCTGGAGGTTTCAGGCCGAATGCTTGATTATGGCCCAGCGGCCGACTGAATTGGGCCTTGCAGGGGCAGGCGTAAGGTGGTTTTACACGGTGCTGGTATGCCTGTTTGGCCGATGGCAATCGTTGCACGGGGCGCATAATTGGTCGGGTGCGTCCCAATTCCCCACTCCGGCCCAGCGGCCGCATGTCCAACGACGGGCCGGTCGATCTGCTGGTCATCGGCGGGGGCATCAACGGCTGCGGCATCGCGCGCGCGGCCGCCGGGCGCGGCCTTGCGGTGACGCTGGTCGAGCAAGGTGACCTGGCTTCGGCCACTTCGCAGTGGAGCACCAAGCTCATCCACGGCGGGCTGCGCTACCTCGAATACTATGAATTTCGCCTGGTGGGCGAAGCCCTGCACGAGCGCGAGGTGCTGCTCAAGGCGGCGCCGCATCTGATCGAACCGCTACAGTTCGTGCTGCCGCATGAGCCCCATCTGCGGCCGCGCTGGATGATCCGGGCCGGGCTTTTCCTATACGACTTCCTGGGCGGCAAGACCAGCCTGCCGAAATCGCGCAGCGTGCGCCTGGCTGGCACCTCGCTGGGCGCCGGCCTGAAGCCGGACTATGTGCATGGTTTCTCGTATTTCGATGCGCGTGTTGACGATGCGCGCCTCACAGTTTTGAATGCACGCGGCGCCGCCGACCTTGGCGCCGCGATCGCAACGCGCATGCGATTCATGTCCGCGCGTGTCGATAATGGCGTATGGCAGGTGCGGCTCACCGATTGCGTCGACGGGGCGCCGCATCAAATGAAGGCCAAGGCGATAGTCAATGCCGCCGGGCCCTGGGTGAAACGCGTACTCGAAGGCGTCGAAGGCGTCGTGGAGGCGGCACGGATCAAGCATGTCAAGGGTTCGCATATCGTGGTGCCGCGTCTGTACGAAGGCGAGCATGCCTACATTCTGCAGAACCCGGACAACCGCATCATTTTCGTCATTCCCTATCTCGGGAGGTTCTCGCTGATCGGCACCACCGATGTTGCGGTCGAGGAATTCGAGCATCCGGCCATCTCGCAGGCCGAAACCGAATACCTGTGCGACATGGCCAGCCGCTACAGCGCGCGCGCGGTGAAGCCCTCTGACGTGGTGTGGAGCTACAGCGGTGTGCGCCCCCTGTATGACGATGGCGCGGGTGAAGCCGCCGCGGTCACGCGTGACTATGTGTTGCGTGATGGCAGGGTCGATGGCGCGCCGGTACTGAGTGTGTTCGGCGGCAAGCTCACCACCTATCGCAAGCTGGCCCTGCACGCGCTGCAACATCTGCAGGGCCATTTTCCGGCCATGGGTGCGCCCTGGACCCATGCCGCACCGCTGCCAGGCGGCGACCTGGATGGCGGCATGAGCGGCTTGCTGGACGAACTTGGCCGCACATTCGACTTTCTCCCGCAGGATCATCTGGCCGGCATCGCGCAGCGTCACGGCAGCCTGGCGCGCGGCTGGCTGGCTGGATGCCGGTCACTTGCCGATCTGGGCGTGCATTTCGGCGCCGGCTTGTATTCTCGCGAAATCGACCATATGCTGGCAGCGGAATGGGCTCGCACAGGCGAGGATGTGCTGTACCGTCGCAGCAAGACCGGACTCCAGATGAATGCGCCCGAGCGTAACCGAGTTGGCGCTTATGTCGAGGCAAAAACAAGATGAAGCCGCTCAGCGCAATCCCCAAAACCCGGCTCAAGCGCATCCGCGGCGTGTTCACTGATGTCGATGACACCATCACCACCCACGGCAGGCTCACGGCCAAGGCGCTGGGCGCGATCGAGGCCCTGATCGCCGCAGGCCTGCGGGTGGTTCCTGTCACCGGTGGCCCGGCCGGCTGGTGTGATCACATGGCGCGCGCGTGGAATGTCGACGCGGTGATCGGCGAAGGCGGAGCCTTCTACTTTCACCTCGACGGCGAAACCGGCAAGCTCAAGCGGCGCTTCTGGTTCGACGACCAAACCCGCGCCGAGAAGCGCCAGATGATGGAGGCTGCGCGAGATTCAGTGCTGGCGGAGTTTCCGGGCGTGTTCCTGTCGTCGGACCAGCCCTATCGCGAGCTTGACCTTGCCATCGAATTGCGCAACGCCAAGGGATCGCGTCTGCCGGACCCGGTGGTGAACGACATTCGCGCCATGGTGCGCAGGCGTGGCATGACCACCAGGGTGAGTTCGATCCACATCAACGCCTATTTCGGCGACTACGACAAGCTGGCCATGACGCGCGTCGTGGCGTCCGAATTGTGGGGCGAGAACCTTGATGAAACCCGCGATGAGTGGTTGTTCATCGGCGACTCCGCCAACGACGCGGCCATGTTCGAATTCTTTCCGCTCACAGTCGGCGTAGCCAACGTGAAGAAGGTGCTTGAACAATTGCCGGTGCCGCCGAAATATGTGACCCCGGCGGAAGGCGGTGCCGGTTTTGCCCAGATGGTCAAGGCCCTGCTGGCCGCACGGACGCCGAAGCGCCGGTAACGCCTCGCCTTCAGGCGCCAGCGGCCACGCCGGATCGCCGCAACGCTACTTGTACAGCAGATTCGGCAGCCACATCACCAGCGAAGGCACATAGGTGATGATGGCGAGCGTGAACAAAAGCGGCAGCATCCATGGCAACACCGCGCGCACGGTGGCCTCGAACGACAGCTTGGACACCTTCTGCAGAACGAACAGCACCATGCCCACCGGCGGGGTGAGCAGGCCGATCATCAGGTTCAACACCATCACCAGGCCGAAGTGCACCGGGTCGATGCCGAGCTTGGCGATGATCGGCATGAAAACCGGCACCAGGATGGTGATCGCAGCGATGGTCTCCATGAAACAGCCGACGAACAGCAGAAACACGTTGGCCAAGAGCAGGAACACCAGCGGATTGCTGGAAATCGACAGCACCCAGTTGCCGATTGCTTCGGTGACCTGCGTGGTGGTCAATACCCAGGCGAACACCGAGGCGGCACCGACGATGAACAGCACCGTGGCGGTGGTCTCGATGGTGTCCATCGAGATTTTCACCAGCATGCGCCAGTTCATGGTGCGATACCAGGCGAAGCCCAGGAACAGGGCCCAGGCCACCGCGGCCACCGCCGCTTCGGTCGGGGTGAAGAGGCCGGTGGCCATGCCGCCGATCAGGATCACCGGGGTCATCAGCGCCATGTAGGCGCCGAACTTGAAGAAGCGGTCCGCCAGGCACACGCAGGCCAGCGGTACGCCGAAGCGCAGCCAGCCCGGAATGTCTTCGGCTGACCAAAGGAAATACAGCACCGTGGCGGTGATGGCCAAAACGCCGAGTTCGAACAGGGCACCGCCCATGCGCGGCCATGAAAACGGGATGTCGGCACCGTACTTGCGAACATGGGCGTAGTAGCCGACCATCACCATCATGAAGATCGCCATCATGGCACCGGGGATGAAGCCGGCGGCAAACAGCTTGCCGATCGAGGTGTTGGCCTGTACGCCGTAGATCACCATCGGCAATGAAGGCGGGATGATCGGGCCCAGCGTGGCGGAAGCGGCGGTGATGCCGACGGCGAATTCGGTCGGGTAGCCATGGTCCTGCATGGCCTTGATTTCGATTGTGCCCAGGCCGCCGGCGTCGGCCACCGCGGTACCCGACATGCCGGCGAAGATCACCGAGCCGACCACGTTGACATGGCCGAGGCCGCCTTTCAGCCAGCCCACCAGCGCAAGCGCGAAGTTGTAGATACGGTTGGTGATACCGGCTGAGTTCATCAGGTTGCCGGCGAGAATGAAAAATGGCACGGCCAGCAGCGGAAAGCTGTCGACGCCGCCGAACATGCGATGCACCACCGTCAGGGGCGGGATGGTGCCGGTGAACCAAATATAAACCAGCGAGCACAGGCACATCGCGATGGCGATCGGAATGCCGGCGGCCATGAAGGCCAGGAAGGAACCGAAAAAGACGCTGTTCATGATTCTAAAATCCTGTCTCGGGCCGCTCCAGCACGCTGTAGCCCTGCTTCCAGTTCTGCTGCGCCAGCTTGATCGAGCGCCAGGTCATCATGACGAATCCGAAAGCGACGAAGCCGTAGATCACGCTCATCGGCACATCGATCACGGTCATTTTCAGGTTCTGCATTTTCGGGATCAACTGGAACGTGAGGAACACGCAATAGGCAAGAAAGGCGACCCGGATCAAGTCCACAGAAGTCGACATTACGCGCCCGAGCGGCGCCGGAATGTATTTGTAGATGAACTCGACATGGATATGGGTGTTCTTGCGCATGCCGATCGATGCGCCGAGAAAGGTGACGATGATCAGCAGGTAGCGCGCGATTTCCTCGGTCCAGGAAGCCGAATCGGCCAGCACGTAGCGTGTGAAGAACTGGTAGAACACGTCGGCGGCGAGCAGCCAGAAGAAGCCCAGCGTGAGCCAGTCTTCCCAGTGATAGCCGGAGAGGTCGACCGGTTCGTCCTTGGCGTGGAACTCGCCGTCTTCGCCCAGTACGCGTTCTTCGTCAAGCGCGGCGCTTGTCATCTTCGAAACTCTTTTTTCATGTCGATGCGAGAGGCCGTGGGGCGCACATGCACTTCTTGCAGGCGCGCCCCGCGGATGAAACAAGGCCCGGATCGATGGAAACCCCGAACAGGTCCGCAGGTCGAGAAAGGCACTTTTGCATCACGCCCAATAGATACGGATCCTTTTTTCGAGACTCCGCATTCCAGGGACTTGTTCAGCGTTTTCCTATTTCTTGATGGCAACAATCTTGTCGTAGTCGGCCTTGGAAAAGCCCATCGACTCGACCGTGAAGTTTTTCAGCACGGCATCCGAGAACGACTTGCGGTCCACCGTGGTGACGTTCAAGCCCTTCTTCTTGAACTCCTCGGCCAGCTCGCCCTCGCGCTTCTTGATCTGCTCGGTCGCCTTGGCGGCGGCTTCGAGCGTCACATCGCTGAAGATCTTCTTCTCGGCGTCGGTGAGTTTGCTCCACACATGCGGCGCGACCTGCGTGGTCAGTCCATCGACGATATGGCCGGTCAGCATGATGTGCTTTTGCACTTCATAGAATTTCTTGGCTTCAATCGTGGTGAGCGGGTTTTCCTGCGCTTCGACCGTGCCGTTCTGCAACGCCAGATACACCTCGGCGAATGCGATCGGGGTCGGGTTGGCACCGCATGACTTCGGAGTCGCCATGTAGGCAGGCACGTCCGGCACCCGGATCTTCAGGTTCTTCATGCCGGCGCAATCCTTGAACGGTTTGTTCGAGGTGGTGTGGCGCGCGCCGTAGTAGGTGTAGGCGGTGATCTGGATGCCGGTCTTCTTGCGGAACTCGTCGACGATGTCCTTGAACACCGCGCTCTTGGAATAGGCGATCAGGTGGTCGGCATCGCGGAAGATGAACGGGTAGTAGGCGATCCCCAGACGCGGATAGCTGCGCGCCGCGAACGAGGGGCCGCTGATGATCATGTCGACCGTGCCCAGCGCCATGCCCTGGTTGATGTCGGTTTCCTTGCCCAGGGAGGAGGCCGGGAACACCTGGATGTCGAACTTGCCGTTGGTACGCTTCTTGATCTCCTCGGCAGCCCACACCGATTGCGTGTGGTAGGGCTCCGAGGTTTCGTAGACGTGTGCCCATTTGAGTTTTTGCTGCGCCAGCGCGCCGCCGGCGGTGAGTGAAAGTGCAATGGCGGCGCTGATCAGGCCGAGTCGGTGGTTGAGTTTCATGCTGTGGTCTCCTTGGTTGGTGGGTGAAACAGAATTGCTGTAATTGCTTCAGGGCGCGCCTTGCAAAAGGCCTGCTGTGCCCATCTCGGGGATGCCCACATCGCGAGGATCCGCCCACGATGTGTTCGGTACCAGCGGCACCCAGCCCGGCCGACCGGGATCCTTGTCATAGGGATAGCCGCCCAGAGTCTTGTAGAGCTCGGCATACTGCCCGAGCTTGTCGTGATCGAGCGCTACCCCGAGCCCGGGGCCGTCGGGCACGCGGATCGCGCCGCCGACGTATGCCATCTTGCCGCCCGCAATCACGTCATCGGTCAAGTGGTGATAGTGGGCGTCGGCGCTGTAACTCAAGTTGGGCAGCACCGCGCCCAGGTGCAGCATCGAGGCCAATTGAATCCCCAGTTCACCCGAGGAATGCACGGCGATACCCAGTTGCATGGTCTCGCACACCCCCGCTGCCTTGATGCACGGGCGGATGCCGCCCCAGAAGGTGGTGTCGAGCAGGATCACGTCGACCGCATGGTCGCGGATGTTCGAGGCCAGCTGCTCGAAGTTGACGACGACGGTGTTGGTGGCGATGCGCAAGCCCGTGGCCGCGCGTACCTGACGATTGCCGTTCAAGCCCCACGTGGGGTCTTCGAAATAGTCGTTCTTGAGATCGGCGATGGCGCGGCCGAAGCGCACGGCGTCTTCCAGCGGCAGGGCGCAGTTGGGGTCGTAGCGGAAGGTGTCGCCGGGCAGCGCCGCGGCGAGCGCGCGATAGCAGGCAAGCTCGTACTCTGGAGGGAACACGCCGCCCTTGAGCTTGTGGCTGGTGAACCCATGCTGCGCCTTCAGTGCCAAGGCGTTGGCCACCAGTTGCTCGGCGCTGCGCACTTCATGATGGCCGGCGCGGTCAGGATAGCGAAAGAACAGGTAGCTGGCGAAGGGCACGCTGTCGCGCAACTTGCCGCCGAATAGCTGGTAGGCCGGCACCCCGAGCGCTTTGCCCATGATGTCGATGCAGGCGAACTCGATTGCCGCCAGCATCTGGGTGCGATTGTTGTACAGGCTGGCGGTCGGGTTGGCGAGCATGAAGCGCTGGCGCTCCAGGTCGAACGGACTGCTGCCCACCAGGTAGCCTTCGAGCGCCTTGATCGCCGCCTCCGCACTCTCGCCACCGCCCCCCATCTCGCCCAGGCCGGTGATGCCGGCGTCGGTATCGACTTCGACCACGGTGCGCACGAAGCGGCCCCAATGGCAGCCATTCGCATGGCGCAGCGGCGCCTCGAGCGGCACGGTGACCGTGGTCGGGCGAATGGCCGTGATGCGAATCGGTTTCAAGCGCGCGCTCTCAAACTTCGATGGCCATGCCGGCACCCATCACCTGCACCTTGGTCGCCTGGGTCTTGTCGGCCGCCAATTTGAAGGCCTCGACCGCCTGTCCCAACGGGAACTGCTTGGTCAAGAGCGGTCGCACATCGACCTTGCGCTGGGCCAGGTACTCGACCGCCCAGTCGAATTCGATGCCCCAGCGAAACGCGCCGCGATAGTCGATTTCACGCTGCATCACCAGATTGGCCGGGAACTGCATGCCGTCATGCGGCAGGGTGCCCACCTGCACGATCACCCCACCTCGCTTGACCGCATCCAGGCAGGTCAGCAAGGCACGCGGGTGGCCGGCTGCTTCCAGCGCCACATCGAATCGTCCGGCGTAGTCCTTGGCGTCGGTCTGGTCGGAGCGAAAGCTGTGGTCGGCACCCACTTGCCTGGCAACCGACAGCGGGCGATCGAGCACATCGCACACCGTGACCTCGGCCGCGCCGGCGAGTTTGGCCGCGGTGGCGCACAGGCTGCCAATGGTGCCGGCGCCGGTGACCAGCACCCGTTTGCCCGACAGGTTGCCGCCGGCACGTTGCACCGCATGCAGGCCAACGGCGAATGGCTCGGCAAACGCCAGCTCGCCCAGGCTGATATCGGTATCGACCGGCATTACCTGGCGTGCGCCCAGAATGAACAAGTCGGAGAACATGCCCTGGGCATGCGGAAAAACGCTCGCGCTGCCCAGGAAGAACATGCGCTCGCACAGGTTTTCGCGGCCCGAGCGGCAGGCCGTGCAGCGCCCGCAAGGATGCGAAGGGTTGATGGCGACTTTCATGCCCGCAACCAGCCCACGGACCTTGCTGCCCACCGCCTCAAGCACGCCCGATGCTTCGTGGCCGGGGGTCAGGGGTTCCTTGACGACAAAGTTGCCGACGCGCCCTTCGAAGTAATAGTGCAGGTCGGAGCCGCAGATGCCGCCGGCGCCCAGGCGTATCAGTACCTCGTCGGGCTTGGGCGCGATCGAAGACAGCGGTTCAAGGACAATTCTTTCCTTGCTGTGGATACGGCAGTTGACGAGACTCATGGGCTCGGGCTTTCATGGAACTTGGTGACTGCGACGGATCGGCGCTTCGCGCCCGGCCAGCCGGCGGTAAATCGTTTGTGCGACAACTGCATGTGGCTCTTCATGGCCTTGGCGGCGGCGGCGGCGTCACCTTTTTCAAGTGCCGCAAGAACCCCCCGATGTTCAGCGATCGCTGCAACCCAACTCTCGGGATTTTCGAAATAGCCGGCCAGTTTGGAAAACAGCGGGCTGCTGCGGCCGTCGAACAACTGGCGCACCACGCTCACCAGGACGCCGTTGCCGGTGGCCTCGGCGATGCGCACATGAAAGTGGCGATCGCCGCCGATCGGGATATGGCCGGCGGCCGCCTCGGTTTCCATCTGTTCAATCGCGGCGCGCAAGCCTTCGATCTGCGCGGCGTTGATGTTCTTGGCGGCCAGTGCGGCGATCTGCGGCTCGATCACCGCGCGGGCACGGGTGAGCTCGAGCGGGCCATCGTCCTCGCCCAGGGCGGCATCGACATTGAGCGCATCCGGGCGCCGGGCGTAAATGCCGGAACCGATGCGGATGTCGACATAGCCTTCGACTTCCAGCGCGATCAGCGCCTCGCGCACCGATGGCCGGCTCACGCCCAACTGCTGCGCCAGGTCGCGCTCCGGCGGCAGCCGCGTGCCGGGTGCATATTCGCCGGCCACGATCAGTGCACGCAACTGCTCGGCGATTTGCCGGTACAGGCGGCTGGGTTCTATGCTGGTCAGCGGCATTTGGGGAAAGCGATTCGTGCCCACGATAGTGGGTTGCCTGAGGTCGCAAAACTTAAGGGTGAAGGGCAGGGTGTCGGTCGAGCGTCTGCGCCAACGGTCGGATTTGAGGTCAGGCTTCAAGTGGTTCGCAACAAATTGGCCTGACCAATTGACCAATTGCGAAGGATTTCACATTCGCCGCGGCGCTGTCAAGGCGCCGTCATGCGGCACTGCCGCATAGACTGCGGCGCCTGCCGGGCTACGAATGTGCGACCACGCGCGACACGCGCACCGCAGCTACGAGAAACCCGGTACTTCAATGCCGGGCACGATTGCGGAGTGCGGATCGAAGCTGAGCAAAGGCATGCGGTGCTGGCGGGCGAGCGCGGCGATCCACAGGTCGTTGGTGGGGATTGGCGTTTCCCGTTCACGCAGTAGCGCGAACAGTTCGGCATAGTGCCGGGCCGTCTTTTCGTCGATGGGCATGACCCGGACACGTGGGGTGGCCAAAAAGGCCGCAAGCTTCTCGCGGTTGGCCGGCCCGCGCGTGCCCGCCGCGAAAGCGCCAAGCGGTTCGCCCAGGACGATCCGCGGCAGGTGGATTTCGCTTGGCGTGCGCAGGGCAGCCAGCGCTTTCGCATCGCCCTTGAAGAAGGCACTGTAGACGCTGGTATCGATGATGCAGGCGCTCATTTGCGCACAGCGCGTGGCTGCGCCTTCTTGCGGTCTTGTGTACCCACTCGATAGCGGGTTTTGGGTTCGGCAACCCACAGTGCCTGATCCACCTTGCCGAAAGGCGCGAGCGCCTCTTCGAACTCCGCCGCCTGCGCTTTCGACCAGGTGCCGGCCAAGGCATCCAGATCGTCGTATGCCTGGCCGGACCGGCCAAAATGCCGTGTCAGGACTTCGATGATGGTGCGGTTGACGCTGGTCTTGCGTTGCCGGGCATCCGCCTTTATGCGCGCAAGAATCATGGCGTCGAGTCCACGCAGGCCAAGGTCGGGCATGGCGCCTCACAATTGCTGGCATTTTGCAAAATGCCAGCACAACTGTGCGTCTTGTGCGTTCGGCGCTCTTGATGGCCAGGATGGTCGTCGCAGGCATGGCGGCACCTCGACATTGTTTCAGCATGGCCCCGCGCTATGCGATGATCCACAACCTGGAACATCAAGATCGCATGCCATGCTGACCGCCGCCGACAACAAGCTACTGACCCGTACCGGTCCCGAGACTGCGATGGGCCGCTATTTCCGCAGCTTCTGGCTCCCGGTGGCTTTGTCGCGCGAATTGCCCGAGCGTGACGGTGCGCCGATCCGCGTCAAGGTAATGGATGAAGACCTGATCGCCTTCCGCGCCAATGACGGTCGTGTTGGCCTGGTGTCGCCTGTGTGCCCGCATCGCGGTGCCAACCTGTTTTTCGGGCGCAACGAGGATGCTGCGATTCGCTGCGTGTATCACGGTTGGAAGTTTGATCTGGCAGGCCACTGCATCGAGATGCCGAACGTGCCTTCGGAGGCGGCCTACCACGGCAGGATGCGCATCACGGCCTATCCGACCCGCGAATTCGCCGAGATGATCTGGGCCTACATGGGACCTGCCGGAGACGAGCCTGCCATGCCGCACCTGGAAGTCGGTTTGGTGCCCGCGTCGCACCGTTATGTGTCGAAAAAACTGCAGCAATGCAACTGGGCACAATCGATCGAAGGCGCGCTCGATACGGCGCATTTTTCTTTTTTGCACATGCCGGCGCCGAAGGTGGCCGAGACCATGCACCCGGACGCCAACGCCGACCAGAAGCGCCTCAAGTGGATGCGCGATGACCCCTTGCCGCGTTTCTCTTTCGTCGACCATGCCGCCGGCTTCGCCGCCGGTGCTGCGCGCGACGCCGATGGCGATGATCTTTACTGGCGTATCAGCCAGTACCTGGTGCCCAACCACAGCCTGGCGCCGAATGCGCTTCCGGGTGAGAACTACCAGGGGCAAACCTGGGTGCCAATTTGCGATACGGAGTGCTGGATTTACACCTATGCCTGGAATCCCCTGCGGCCCTTGACGGAGGCGGAGCGTGCCAAGCTCGGTTCGGGCCACGGTGTGCTGGGGCAAATCGGGCCGGATTACCTGCCATTGAGCAACCGCGGCAACGACTACCGCATCGATCGTCACGAACAGAAGCACCTGACCTTCACGGGCATCAAGGGCGTGTCCGAGCAGGACGCCATGGTGCAGGACAGCCAGGGCCTGATCGCCGATCGCACGCATGAGCACCTGACGCCGACCGACGCGGCTGTGGTGCGCTTCCGGCGCGTTGTGCTTGACGGGGCGAACGATCTGGCGGAAGGCAAGTGGCCGCGGGTGGCCAGCCAGCCGGAGGCGTATCGAATGCGCTCGGGCAGCTGGGTGGCGAACCGGGCCTTGGCTTTTGTGGACGTGATGCAACAACGTTTTGCTGACCAGACCGGGCTTGCGCCAGCCCCGGCAGCAGGAGATTCGAAATGCGAATGAACCTTTGTGCAGGCTTGGGCGCAGCCCTTGCCATGTGTTGTGCCTGCCTGCCAGGCGGGGCACCGGCCCAGACCTACCCTGTGAAGCCGGTGCGCATCATCGTGCCCTACCCGCCCGGCGGCATCGGCGACACCGTCACGCGCGCCCTGGCCCAGGGCATGGCCGAGCAGATGGGCCAGCCGTTCGTGATCGAAAACAAGCCGGGCGCCAGCCAGATGATCGGCGCCGAACTGGTAGCCAGGGCCCCCGCCGACGGCTACACCCTGTTCCTCGGCAGCGTCACCAGCCTGGCGATCAATGTCAACTCGCAGAAGAAGATGAGCTATGACCCGGCGCGTGATTTCGCGCCCGTATCGATGGCGTTTTTCTCGCCCTTGTACCTGGTGCTCAACCCGGCAGTGCCCGCTACCACGGTGCGCGAACTGATCGCCTTGGCCCGCGCGCAGCCCGGCAAGCTCACGTTCGCCTCGATCGGCCAGGGCGGCTCGATCCATCTCGCCGGCGAATTGTTTCGCTCGATGGCCGGGCTGGACATGACGCATGTGCCCTACAAGGGCAGCGCACCGGCACTGACCGACGTGATCGGCGGGCAGGTGAGCCTGATGTTCGATGCCGGCGTGTCGGCCCTGCCGCAGGTGCGGGCCGGCAAGTTGCGCGCGCTGGCCGTGACCAGCGCCAAGCGCAGCAGTTCGGCGCCGGAGTTGCCAACCGTGGCCGAGGCCGGCAATCTGCCTGGCTATGAGGCGACCATCTGGTTCGGGCTGGTGGCCCCGGCCGGTACGCCGCGCGAGATCGTCGCGCGCTTGTCCACCGAATTTGCCCGGGTGTCGCGCCAGGCGGCGCTACGCGAGCGCTTCGCGCCGCAGGGGGTGGAGCTGGCGGCAACTACCCCCGAAGAGTTTGCCGAAATCATCAGGACGGAGATACCGAAGTGGGGCAAAGTGCTGCGCGATGCAAACGTTGCGCCGGAGTGAAATCCGTTCCCCGAGGCTTCGCACGCCGCGACCCGAGCCGTCGCCGAAGACTGGCCGGAATGCTTACATGCCAAGCAATTGGTGGTACGCGTCCGGCAGTTGCAGGATCGAATTGTGGTCGGCGATCGGATCGCCAACCACGACAGCGGCGCCAAAAGGCAGCAGGCCCGCCTTCCAGCTGGAGTGATCGCTGCTGCCGCCTGCCAGCGCGGCGCCGGCGGCGATGCCAAATGCGATCATGGCGGTAATGATGATTTTGTCGGTGTTCATGATGTGCTCCTTTGCGCTGTTTGGCCGTGAAACACGTTGATCGGCTGGTTTTGTTTCGCCACGCTTGGGCGATGTCTTGTTTATAGGCGCGGCCTTGACCTTGTAAAAGAGGCTGTTGCGTCGCCAGGTGCGTAAACGCACGGCCGACCGCAGTACGGGGCTAAAGTGATGGCGCACGGCCCTGGGCGCTGGATCATCGCCAGCTGCCGTTTATCAACCGGCGCCGTGCGGCGCCTTGACTGCTGGAGGGAATCAATGGTGTCGGTACAACCCTCGATCGTCGGCTTGCGCAGCGTCGAGATGTTTGCGCGGATGAGCAGCTCTCGTCTCGAAGAACTGGCGCCGCAGTTCGCCTGGAAACGGGTCGCGGCCGGCCGGCATCTGGTCTCGCGCGACGCGCTCGATCGCGAAGTCCACTTGATCATTGGCGGCCGCGTGCGGGTCACGGTGTCGACCGCGTCAGGGCGACAAGTCACCTACAAGGACCTGGGCCCGGGCAGCGCGGTCGGCGTGCTGGCGGCCATCGATGGCGCCGGCCGCTCCGCCGATGTGATCACGCTCGAAGAATCCCTGGTGGCCTCGATGGGCGAAGCCCTGTTCCACCAGCTCCTGCGCGATTCGCCGCCGGTTGCCGATTGGATGCTCAAGTCGCTGGTGGGAATGGTGCGCAACCTGTCCGACCGGGTGTTCGAGGTCAGTGCGTTGGGCGTACAAAATCGCGTACACGCCGAATTGCTGCGTCTGGCACGCGAAGCCGGGGTGGCCGGCAACCGGGCCAGGCTTGAACCCATGCCCACCCATGTCGACATAGCGGCCCGTGTCAGCACCTATCGCGAGCAGGTCACGCGTGAGATTTCGGCCATGGTCAAGGAGGGCCTGGTGGAGCGCGACGGCCATGCGCTGGTGGTGCCGGATGTCGAGCGCCTCGAACGCATCGTGGCCGACGTCAGGCGGGTTTCGTAGCTGCGGCCCTGTTCTCGCGGCGGCGCATTTCGGCGAAAATGCCTTCACACCGCGCCACTGCGTTCGTGCAAGCAGGCGCAAATCACCCGGACCGTGCAATGACAGCCCAAATGCCCATGCGTTACTCCCTGTTTTCAGTCAACGACCACCATCCGCGCCTGCCGCGCACGCTGCCGGAACTCTACGGCCAGGTGATGCGCCATTGCGCCCTGGCCGAAACCCTGGGTTACGACACGTTTTTCTGCGCCGAGCACCATTTTCACGAGTACGGCGTGGTGCCAGACCCGGCGGTGATGCTGGCGACGCTGGCGCAGCGCACCAGCCGCATCCGGCTGGGCACCGCGATTTCGATACTCACGTTTCACGATCCGCGGCGCATCGCCGAAACCTATTCCATGGTCGATACCCTTTCCGGCGGGCGCCTGGTGTTCGGTGTCGGTTCGGGCTACCTGGCGCACGAGTTTGTCGGTTACGACCGCGACCCGCGCGAGAAGCGCGATCGCTTCAACGAGAACCTGGATATCGTCAAGCGCCTGATGGCCGGCGAGTCGCTCAGCTACCAGGGCCAGTTTTCCAGGAGCGAAAAGGTGGCGCTCAACGTGCTGCCGTTCGAAGGCCGGGTGCCGCCGATCCATGTGGCGGTGCTGGCGCGCGAGGCGGCCTACCACGTGGGCAAGCAGGGCGACCGCATCTTCACCGTGCCCTACGCCTCGTGCAAGGATTTCGCCGACATAGGCCGGATGCAGGAAGAGTTCCGCCGCGGGCGCACGGAAGCCGGGCTCGCGGCCGATGATAACGATCATGTGTACACCCTGCATGCCTATGTGGCGCACAGCGATGAAGAAGCGCGGGCGCAGTGCAAGGCGGCCTACGAGCTGTACGTCGATACCCGCCTGTACGCGAAGAAGCATCTGTACGAAGACATCATTGCCAACGGCATCTGCCTGTTTGGCTCGGTCGAAACGGTCACCGTGAAAATGTGCCAGCTGCATGCGATGGGCATACGCCATGTGGCGACGCTGCACAATTTCGGCGCCCTGGATCCGGGCCTGGTGGAGCGCTCGATGACGCTGTTTGCGCGGGAAGTCATGCCGGCGGTCGCCGCGCGCGTTGCCGCTGACGCGGCTGCCGCAAAGGCCAGCGGCGCGCACGCACAAGCGGCCTGATCAATCCAGCCGCGCCCCGGTGCGCTTGATGATCGGCGCCCATTTCTGCGCCTCATCCGCCATCAGTTTGGCAAAGGCTTCGGGCGTGCCGCCAGCAGGATCGAGTCCGCCGGCTTGCAGACGCTGGCGAATCGCCGGGTCGGCGAAGGCCTTGTTGATCTCGCCGTTCAGTCGCATCACGATGTCGCGCGGCGTGCCGGCGGCCACCAGAATGCCGTTCCATGCGCTGGCTTCGAAGGCCGCCAATTCCTTGACGCCCGATTCGGCCACCGTCGGCACGTCCGGCAAGAGCGCATAGCGGGTCTTGCCGGTGACAGCCAGCGCCTTCATGCGGCCGGCCTTCACCTGCGGCATGATCACCGTGGGCACCGTGAACAGCGCCTGGGTATCGCCACTCGATACCGACAACACGGCAGGCGGCGCGCCATTGAAGGGGATATGCACCGCGAAAGTCGAGGTCAGCAGTTTCAGGTACTCCATGGTCAGGTGCGACGAGCTGCCGTTGCCGACCGAGGCGTAGCTGAGCTTGCCGGGCCGTGTCTTCATCCAGGCCACCAGTTCCTTGACCGAATTCACCGGCAGATCAGCCGATACGGCCAAAAGGTTGGGCTGCACCGTGGTGATGACCACGGGCGCCAAGTCCTTGATCGGGTCGTAGGGCAGCTTGGGGTAAAGGAAGGGCGCGAACGCCAGCGGGCCGTTGAACGACATCAGGAGCGTGTAGCCGTCGGCGGCGGATTTGGCCACCGCGTCTGTCGCCTGGGTGCCGCCGGCGGCCGGACGATTCTCGATCACGATCGGCTGCCCAAGGGTGTCCTTGAGGCGGTCACTCAAGGTACGCACGATCACATCGAGCGAGCTGCCGGCGGGCGCGGCCACGATGAAGCGGATCTGCCGCGTGGGCCAGGATTGCGCCTGGGCGGCAAGGCTTGCGCAAACCAGCAGTGCCGCGAGCAGGCGCGCAACAAGGGATATCGGTCTCATGATTCGTCTCCGGTGGGCAATTCGATGCCCGACAAGGCCTGATAAAAGCGGATCACCGCGCTGTCGTCTTCATGGTCGAAGCCCATGCCGATCGTGGCCAGCAACGCCTGATGGGCGGCGGCGCCCAGCGGCAGCGCAAAGTGCTGCTGTTTGCCGATATCCAGCGCCAGCCCCACATCCTTGGTGAGAATCGGCACCGCCGCGGTGACGCTGCGGTCGCCTTTGATCACCCGCTTCATGCGGTCGCCGCCCATGAAGCTCTGGCCGGAACTGCCCATCATCACCTCGTAGATCTTGTGCGGGTCCAATCCGCCCTTGATACCGAGCGCAAACGCTTCGGCGGCTCCCACCAGGTTGACGGCGGCCATCAGGTTGTTGACCAGTTTCATGCGCGAACCGTCGCCGGGTTTCTCGCTGATGATGTATCGCTTGTCGCTCATGGCCTTGAGCATCGCTTCGCAACGTGCAACCGCGGCGGGGGCGCCGGAAATCATCATGCTCATTGTGCCGGCCGCGGCGCGCGCCGGGCCGCCCGAGATCGGCGCGTCCAGCAGGGTGATGCCGCGCTCGGCCAGCCGGGCGCTTAAGTCGGCGGCATAAGCCGGGCCCACAGTCGAGCAAAGGATCACGATCGCCCCGGGCTTCAAGGCTTCAGCCAAACCCGCCGGGCCGAAGCACACCAGCTCGGTCTGCCTGGCATCGACCACCACGGTGATGACGATGTCGCTGCAACTGGCCACTTCGGCCGGCGACACGCAAACAGTGGCCGCGCTGGCACGCGCCAGGGCGTTGCGCGCGGGGTCGATGTCGCGCACAAAAACTTCAAAGCCGCCGCGCACCAGGGCTTGGGTGATGGCCAGGCCCATGGCGCCGGGCCCGATCAGGCCGATGCTTTGTCTCATTGGGTTTCTTGTGGAAAAGGAGGAAAACGCGCACGGTAGAATAGCGCGTTTGCTTTCTCCGCATTGACTGTTCACTTCGATTGGATCGCAACCATGACCTCGTTCGCAATGATCGGCCTGGGAAAAATGGGCGCCAACATGGCGCGGCGCCTGGCGCTGGGCGGCGTGCGTGCGGCACTGTTTGACCGCGACGCGCAAACCACGAGTGCGTTGGCCACCGAGCTGGGCGCATTCGCCGCCAGTTCGCTGTCGAACCTTATCGAGCATCTCGAAGCGCCGCGCCTGGTGTGGCTCATGTTGCCGGCGGGCGATGCCACCGAAGCGGCCATCGCGCAGCTGCAGGCGCTGTTGTCCGAAGGTGATGTGATCATCGATGGCGCCAACAGCTTCTACAAGGATTCATTGCGGCGTGCCGCCACCCTCAAGCGCAATGGACTTGGCTTCGTCGATTGTGGCGTATCGGGCGGCGTGCATGGCCTGGCCAATGGCTATTGCCTGATGGCCGGCGGCGCGCAGGACGCGATCGATCGCCTCAAACCCTACCTGCGCCTCTTGGCGCCGACGCCCGATACCGGCTGGCTGCATGCCGGCCCTGCTGGTGCCGGCCATTTCACCAAGATGGTGCACAACGGCATCGAATACGGAATGATGCAGGCCATAGCCGAAGGCTTCGCGCTGATGGATGCGAAGAAGGAGTTCGCCCTTGACCTGCCCGCGATCGGCGAATTGTGGCGGCACGGCTCGGTGGTGCGCTCATGGCTGCTTGACTTGACCGCCGAAGCACTCAAGGATCCCGCCGGCATCGCGGCGATCGCACCGCATGTGCCGGATTCGGGCGAGGGCCGCTGGACCGCCATCGAAGCGGTCGAGCAGGGCGTTCCGGCGCCGGTGATGAGCCTGGCGTTGATGATGCGTTTCGCCACCCAGGGCAAGAACGACTATCCGGCGAAATTGCTGGCCAAGATGCGCCAGGGTTTTGGCGGGCACGCGGTGACGAAAAATGACTGAGGTGGCAATGCTCAAGAACGATACCCTTCTGCGCGCCCTGCTGCGCCAGCCTACCGATTACACCCCTGTATGGTTGATGCGCCAGGCCGGACGCTACCTGCCGGAGTACAACGCTACGCGCAAGCGCGCAGGCTCATTTCTGGGCCTGGCCAAGAATCCCGACTACGCCACTGAAGTCACGCTGCAACCGCTGGAGCGCTTTCCGCTGGATGCCGCGATCCTTTTTTCCGACATCCTCACTGTGCCGGACGCCATGGGCCTGGGTCTTTACTTTGCCGATGGCGAAGGGCCCAAATTCGAGCGCACCGTGCGTGATGAAGCAGCGGTCGCCAAGCTGGCCGTGCCGGATATCGGCGCCACGCTTGGTTATGTGACCGACGCGGTCAGCCAGATTCGCCGTGCGCTCGACGGGCGGGTGCCGCTGATCGGCTTTTCCGGCAGCCCCTGGACACTGGCCTGTTACATGGTCGAAGGCGGTGGCAGTCCCGATCACCGCACGGTCAAGACCATGGCCTACCAGCGACCCGACCTGATGCATCGCATTCTCGAGGTCAATGCCGCCGCCGTGACTGCCTATTTGAATGCGCAGATCGAGGCCGGCGCGCAGGCGGTGATGCTGTTCGACACCTGGGGTGGCTCGCTTTCGGCGGCGGCCTACAAGACTTTTTCGCTGGCCTACATGACGCGCGTGATTTCAGGCCTCATAAGGGAACGCGAAGGGCGGCCTGTGCCGGTGGTGATGTTCACCAAGGGCGGCGGCCTGTGGCTGGAAGAGATGGCGGCAAGCGGTTGCGACGCACTGGGGCTGGATTGGACGATCGAGCTGTCGGTGGCGCGCGCGCGGGTTGGCCACCAGGTGGCATTGCAGGGCAACTTCGATCCTACCGCGCTGTTCGCCGCGCCTGCGGCGATCCGGTCTGAGGTGGGGCGCATTCTGGCTTCATACGGCCACGGGTCAGGGCACGTGTTCAACCTGGGTCACGGCATTTCGCAATTCACCCCGCCCGAGCATGCGGCGGCGCTGGTGGCTGCGGTACATGAGCTGAGCCCGCAATACCACGCCGGCCTTTGAGCTTATGCCGTTGGCATGGTTTCGAAGGCTTGGCGGCCCCGTGATTGGCTTGGCACAAGGGTTTGCGCGGCGGGGGTCCGGAAAGTGGCTTCCATGGCGGCTGGGCGCGGAGGCAACGCGCAAAGCGGCTTTGGAAGCGGGGTTCGGGAAACCTGAAATCGGGCAATAAAACGCTTGACTTATGCACATTTTTTGCGATCAGCGTGGTTCATTGCGCTGCCACAATTCAAAAGCAGGGCGGCGTCTGTAAGTCATTGAAAACAAAAGGGTCCTGTAACGCAAGAAATATGTGCGATCCGGAAAAAATCCTTTTGCCACCGAGGGTTGCGTATCCCTGACGCAGGGTTGTCAACAAACTTATCCACAGGTTTTGTGAACACCTTCAAAGCCCTAGATCACGCATGGCCTTAGCAATAGTTTTTAACCTTCTACCTTAACAAGCGCCTGATTTACACGCCTTTTTGCGACGTGAAATCAGTCAAATCGCCGCCTAAAGCGCCCCGTTCCGATGCCTTTCGTACGTGTTGCGCTCGAAGTACCGGTGGCGGTGCTGTATGACTATTCGGTAGACAACGCGCATGGCTTGCTCGGTTGCCGCGTCGCGGTGCCTTTCGGGCCCCGCACTCTGGTTGGTGTTGTGGTTGAGGCCGACGTTTCGCCGGCGGTCGATCCGGCGCGCATCAAACCAGCGCGTTTGCTTGACAGCGTGCCCGCGTTGCCTGTGGCCTGGCTTGAGTTGCTGCGCTTTTGTGCTGGCTACTACCAGCACCCGTTGGGCAACGCAATTGGTGCGGCCCTGCCTGCCGGTCTCAAGGCTGACAAACCGCTAGTGCCGGCCCTGTGGCAGCGTTTTTCCTGGTGCGGACCGCTGCCAGCGTTTGCCAAGCGCGAACATGCGCGCGCGCTTATCGCAGCCAGACTTGCCGCCGGGCCGTGTTTTGGCTATGTACTGACCGCCGCATCGCCCAAGGCCCTGGCTTACCTGGAAGCCTGGCAGGCAGCCGGCCTGGTGGCGCGCGCCGAACCATCGGCGCTCGCAGTCGGCGCTGCGCCCGCGGTCAATCCGGAACAGTCCACCGCTGTCGCGGCGATCGCGGCAGCGCTCGATCCGCCACGCTTTCTGGCCAGTCTGCTGCATGGCGTGACCGGGAGCGGCAAGACCGAGGTCTATCTGCGCCTGGCCGCGCGCGCGCTTGCGCTGGGCGGCCAGGCGCTGGTGCTGGTGCCCGAGATCAACCTCACTCCACGCCTGTTGGAGCACTTCAGGCAGCGCTTTCCTGCGAGTGTCATCGTTACCATGCACAGCGCTTTAAGTGAAAGCGAGCGCTCGCATCACTGGCTGCTCGCGCATGCCGGCGTGGCCGATATCGTGCTCGGTACCCGCCTCGCGGTGCTGGCCTCCCTGCCGCGCCTGCGCCTGATCGTGGTCGACGAGGAGCACGATCCGTCGTTCAAGCAGCAGGAAGGAATGCGCTACTCGGCGCGCGATCTGGCGGTGTATCGAGCCAAAAACGAGGGGGTTCCGATCGTCCTTGGCAGCGCCACGCCGTCATTGGAAACATTTGCCCATGCGCAGTCGGGGCGCGATGAGCGCCTGGTGATGAAAACCCGAGCAGTGGCCGATGCAGTGTTGCCGGAAGTGCGCATCATCGATCTGAACGTCACCCGTGCCCAGCATGGTATCGCCGCACCGATCTGGGATGCGATCCGCAGTCGCGTCGACGCTGCTGAACAAAGCCTGGTGTTCCTCAATCGGCGCGGTTACGCGCCGGTCCTATCCTGCGCCGCCTGTGGCTGGGTGAGTGCTTGCACACGTTGTACAGCTTATCTGGTATTGCATCGACGCCGCGGTTTGCTGACCGGCGGGACCCTGATGTGCCATCACTGCGGCTTCGCCGAAGCCGTGCCAGAGGCCTGCCCGACCTGTGGCAACGTGGATATTCGGGGCTATGGGCAGGGCACGCAGCGTCTCGAAGTGCACCTGGCCGAAGCGTGTCCCACTGCGCGCGTGCTGCGCATCGACCGCGATTCGACCAGCCGCAAAGGGTCGGCCGAAGCATTGTTCGACCAGGTGCATGCGGGCGAGGCCGATATTCTGGTCGGCACCCAAATGCTGGCCAAGGGGCATGATTTCAAGAATCTGACCCTGGTGGCGGCGGTCAACGTTGACGCGGCGCTATTCAGCGCGGATTTTCGCGCCAGCGAGCGCCTGTATGCCCAGTTGACCCAGGTGGCCGGTCGCGCCGGTCGCGCCGGCAAGCCCGGCCTGGTGCTGATCCAAACGCGCAAGCCCGATCACCCGCTGTTTCGCGCGGTGGTCGCCGGCGACTATGACGGCTTTGCCTTGAGCCTTCTGGCCGAGCGTGAGGCTGCCGGCTTGCCGCCGGCCGCGTTCCAGGCGATGTTGCGGGTGGAGGCCAAGAAGCTGGACGCGGCCTTGAGCTTTCTCAAGCAGGCGGCCAAGGCCGACGTTGCAAGCGATGGCATCATGATCTACGACCCGGTGCCGATGGTGTTGACGCGCCTGATGAATGTGGAACGCGCGCAGCTGATGGTCGAATCGCCATCGCGCCCCGCCTTGCAGGCATTCCTCGCGCGCTGGCTTGCCTGGATCGGGGCGAATGTGCCAGCCAGCCTGCGCTGGCATATCGAGGTGGATCCGCTGGAAATCTGAAATCCCGGCTACCGCGCCATGCTCGAGGCGCTGCCGGCCAAAAAAGAACGGCGCCCGCAGGCGCCGTTCTTTTTTGGCCGAGGTGATGCTACTTGACCGAGCTCACCATGTAGTCGACAGAGGCCTTGATGTCGGCGTCCGATGCATTCATGGCCGTGCCTTTTGCCGGCATCGCACCCTTGCCCTTGATCACGCTGGCGTACAGGGTATCCATGCCGGTCTTGAGGCGAGGTGCCCACGCGGCCTTGTCGCCCAGTTTGGGAGCGTTCGCCACGCCGGCCGCGTGGCATGCCACGCATGCGGATTCGTACAAGGCCTTGCCATCGCTCGCTTTGGCGGCGGCGGGGGCGGCGGCAGGCGCAGCGGACGCAACCACCATCGCAGCTGGCGGCGGAGCGGCAGGCGCCGCCGCGGTGGGCGCGGCCGGCGCACTTGCGGGAGCAGCCGCGGCCGCCGGTGCTGCCGGCTCCTTGAAGGTGCCGCCGGCGGAAGCGGTCATGTAGACCACAGCGCGCGCCACCTCGTAGTCCGACAGGTCGCCATTGCCGCCACGTGCCGGCATTGCGCGAATGCCATTGACCGAATGATTCACCAGCGTGTCGTAGCCTTGCTTCAAGCGCGGCGCCCAGGCGGCGGTGTCGCCTAACTTGGGCGCGTTGGCGGCGCCGGCTTCATGACAAGCCTTGCAGTTCTGGGCATAGACCTCCAGCCCGCTCAAGAAGACCTTGGGGCCATCGGCGGCCTTGAGGTTGATGCCCGCTACCGGCTTGATGCGCTCGGCGATCGACTCGGGCTTGAGGGCCAAGCCTTGCATATCGACTTTCTTGCCGCCGGTGACCAGCGACACCAGCAGCACGATCAGGGCGATCGGGATGACAAACGACGCGACGACCACAATGATCAGTTGCTTGGGGGTTTTGATCAGCGACTCGTGCTGATGGTCCTCGCTCATGAAGCGTCCTTTCGGTGATTCCTGGTGCCGGAAAAATCCGGCAATGACGTGTTGAAAACAATGCTGACCAAGCCTCGAAGTATAGCCGGGTTTGCCCTTGTTTTCACTTGGGAAAAGGGCTGTGAAAGGCCGCCGGCCGGGAGTTTCGCCCGTCCTCATGCGGTGCTGGCGCGCAGGCATCGGGCAAACCGTGCTGCGACAGGTGAGCCGGCCCGGGCTGTCGCGCGCGTGCGCTCACCGGCCTTGCCGGACCGGCAACACGCCGGTCCGGTTGCCCCGGCTCAGCCTTTCACGCACACCACCTGCTTCAGGGTGTGCACCACTTCGACCAGATCCTTTTGCGCCGCCATCACCGCGTCTATGTCTTTGTAAGCCATCGGGATCTCGTCGATCAGGTCGGCGTCCTTGCGGCACTCGACACCTGCGGTCGCGCGCATCTGGTCGTCGACGGTGTAAAGTTTCTTGGCCTTGCTGCGGCTCATCACGCGGCCGGCGCCGTGGCTGCAACTGTCGAAGCTCTCGGCGTTTCCCAGTCCGCGCACGATGTAGCTTTTCGCCCCCATGCTGCCGGGAATGATGCCGAGCTGGCCACGTTTCGCGCTCACCGCACCCTTGCGGGTCACGAATACATCGTGTCCGAAGTGGTGCTCCTGCTGCACATAGTTGTGGTGGCAGTTCACCGCCTCGACATGCGACTCGAAGGGCTTGGCGATCACCTTCGCAATCGCGGCGATCAGGATCTTCATCATCACTTCGCGGTTCCGCTGCGCGAACTTCTGCGCCCAACCCACGCCACGCACGTAATCGCCGAAGTTCTGCGCCCCTTCCTCGAAATACGCGAGGTCGCGGTCCGGCAGGTTGCGCTGGTTGGCCTCGGCGTCTTTCTTGGCCAGCTCGATGAAGTAGGTGCCGATCGCGTTGCCGACGCCGCGCGAACCCGAATGCAGCATGAACCACACCGCGCCCTCTTCATCCAGGCAGACCTCGATGAAATGGTTGCCGCCGCCAAGGGTCCCCATCTGCTTGTGGTTGTTGGTTTTCAGAAAGCGCGGATGCGTTTCGCACAGCACGGCGAACTCGTCGGCAAGCGTCGCCCAGGCCCGATCAACCAGGCTTGGCGGATTCTCCCAGCTGCCCTGATCGCGTCCCTTTCTTCGCGTCATGCCGTGCGGCACGGCGCGCTCGATGGCCGAGCGCAGCGGGCCGAGATTGTCCGGCAGGTCGGCGGCGCCAAGCGTGGTCTTGCACGCCATCATGCCGCAGCCGATATCCACTCCCACCGCAGCCGGGATGATGGCCTTGAGTGTAGGGATCACCGAGCCCACGGTCGCACCGATACCCAGATGCACGTCGGGCATGGCGGCGATGTGCTTGAACACGATCGGCAGGCGCGCGGCGTTGAAGAGTTGCTTCTTCGCCTCGTCTTCCACCGGCACGCCGCGGGTCCACATCTTCACCGGCACGCCGCCGGCCACGTTTTCGGTTGAGTAGTTCTGTTCCATGTGGTTCTCGCTTTCTTGTTCAAAGAGTATCCGGTACGAGCAGCGCAACGTCGCCGCGGCAGTGGAGCTTTTTGAGTTCATCTACCGTCGCTCGATTCAGAAGTACAGCGTGCTGCGAGCCTCACTGGCCGTGCCCGACCCGATTCGAGCCCGGTACCGACAGGCCCTAAATGAGCTCATGCAGTTCGTCGTCTTCCACGGCCGAACGCTGGAAGACGCATTTTCGGAGGTGCCTGTCGACGCCGCTGACCTGGCGGCATTGCGCGTCATCGCGAACACGGAACTGGACCACCTGGAGCAATACAACTGCGCCCGCTACAACCTCGCGCGAGGCACAACGCAGAGATGGATTGACGCCGGGCGGCTCAGGTAACCTGTGTAAACCACACGGATTGAGCGCAACATCCGCCCTGTAAGTGCAGCAACTTGCAAGGCATTTTTATGGGCAACTCCCAGAGACATCACTTCAACGCCCGCCGATAGCAGTTCCGGCCCAAGCGTCATCGCCGCCGCACTAGGAAAACGCGGAATAAGTCCCTGGAATGCGGACTATCGAACCGAAGCTCGTTTCAATTCAACTGGTTGCAGAATCGACTTTCTCAACCTACGGATTTATTCAGGGTTTCCCTAGCAGCCTGTCGGACTTAGGGCGTCGAGAGCGAAAATTGGCCCCAGCGAGGACAGTTTTTGCGGGATTCGAAGGCCCATAGCCCAGCTATGGGCCAAGAAGACGGTGAAAAATGGACCGCTGCGGCCGATTTGCAGCCG
>JBEIFV010000022.1:0-55745 GCA_040382235.1 Burkholderiales bacterium | reverse complement strand
TAGTCGATGCCGTACTCGGTATTGTCATAACCGATGCGCTTCAGGGTCTCGCGCGCGACGCCAATGTAGTCGACGTTCGCGTTGGTGGTGATTTCACCGGCAAGAACCACAAGGCCTGTGTTGCAAAGGGTTTCGGCGGCCACTCGACTAAATTTGTCCTGGGCTAAAATCGCGTCAAGAATCGCGTCGGAAACCTGGTCTGCCACCTTGTCCGGGTGACCTTCGGAGACAGACTCCGACGTAAACAAATATTCGCTCATGAAAGTGGGCTGATTAGATTGAAGTGGGTTGATCGGGACAGCGTTGAAGACAACAAGCCTGCAAGCGCTTCAGTTTAACAGACCGCCACTTCGCCCCAAGCCGACAATTGCTCAAATTTCTTTTCCTGCTCGCCTCGCGCATGCCGCTCTGGCTGCTGCATCTGGCGGGGTCGGCGCTCGGCATCCTCACCTACCGGGCCTCAAGCGCCTATCGCGAACATCTCGACACCAATCTCGGCCAGGCTGGATATACCGATCTTGCAACACGCGCAGCGGCGATTCGCGAAGCCGGCAAGGCGATGACCGAATTGCCTGCCGTCTGGTTGCGTCCACCCCACGCCGTGGCCGGACTGGTGGTCGAAACCCGCGGCTGGGAACATATCGACGCCGCCCATGCTGCCAGCCGCCCCATCATTTTCTTGACGCCGCACCTCGGTTGCTTCGAAATCACCGCCCAGTTCTACGCGCACCGCGCGCCCGTCGACAAACCGATCACGGTTCTCTACCGACGCCCGCGCAAGGCGGCACTTACACCATTGATCGAATCCGGCCGCGGCCGCCCCAACATGAAGCTCGCCAGCGCCGATTTCGCCGGCGTGCGCGCGTTGATCCGTGCCCTGAGGCGCGGCGAGGCAGCGGGCCTGCGGCCCGACCAGACCCCGCGTTTCGGCGAGGGTGTGTGGGCACCTTTTTTCGGTAAGCCCGCGTACACCATGACCCTGGTCAAACGCCTGGTGCGCGGCAGCAACGCCGTGATGCTCTTGGCCTTTGCCGAACGTCTGCCGCGCGGGCGCGGCTATCGGCTGACGGTCCGACCGTTCGACGCAGTTCTGGCAGACGACATGACCAAAGCGGTCACGCAGATCAACGGCGCGCTGGAAACCCTGATTCGCGAGCGCCCGGCGCAATACCTGTGGAGCTACGACCGCTACAGGGTGCCGGCGGGGCACCAAGACAGCGCTACCGAGCCGCTGACAAGCGACGCATGACGCGCCTCTTGCTGGCACTGATGCGCGCCGTCCATTACATGCCTCTTGGCCTGCTGCGCGTTTGCGGCAGCTTGCTGGGCGCCTTCCTCTACCGCCTGGCGCCGCAACGCCGCCGGATAGCGCAAGCCAACATCGATGCCTGCCTGCCGGAACTCGCGGCGACCCAGCGGCGCGCCCTGGTGCGCCAAACCTTCCGCTTGTTCGGGCAGGGTTTTCTCGACCGAGCCATCCTGTGGCACGCCCCTGCGGCACGCATCCGGGCGCTGGTCCGTGTCGATGGCGGCTCACATCTGACAGCCCTGGCCGGCAAACCGTTGATCTTGCTGGCCCCGCATTTCGCCGGACTTGACGCAGCCTGGTCGCGCCTTTCGCTCGACAGCCGCTTAGCCACCATTTACGCCAACCAGAAGGACAGTTTGTTCAATGCGGCCCTGCTTGCCGGCCGCCGTCGCTTCAACGCCCCTTTGCTGCTGTCACGCCAGGAAGGCGTGCGCGATGCGCTGCGCGCCCCCAAGCAGGGTCTGCCCCTCTACTATTTGCCGGACATGGACCTGGGCGCACGCGATGCGGTTTTCGTGCCGTTTTTCGGCATCCCTGCCGCCACCGTGACGGCCGTTTCACGGCTGGCGCGCCTGTCGGGGGCGACCATCCTGCCGTGCGTGGCCACCCTGACCGAGAGCGGCTACACCGTCACGATCCATCCACCCTGGCAGGATTATCCGGGCGCCAGCATAGAGGCCGACACCCGCCGCATGAACGCGTTCATTGAAGACATGGTGCGGGTGGCGCCGGCGCAATATCATTGGCTGCACAAGCGCTTCAAGACCCGCCCCCCGGGCGCCGCATCGTTTTACGCCAGTCAACCCGAGCCCGCCCCGCGATGAAACTGCGCTTCTCGAAAATGCACGGCCTGGGCAACGACTTCATCGTGATCGACGCCATCCATCAGCGCATCAGCCCGACACCCGAGCAATGGCGCGCCCTGGCCGACCGCCATTTTGGTATCGGCGCCGACCAGATCCTGATCGTGGAAAGCGCGACCCGCGACGATACCGATTTTCGCTACCGCATCATCAACGCCGATGGCGGCGAGGTCGAGCAATGCGGCAACGGCGCACGCTGCTTCGTGCGCTTCGTGCACGACAAGGGACTCACACCGAAACGCCGAATCCGCGTCGAAACCCTGGGCGGCATTATCGAACCACGCCTTGAAGACAGCGGCGATGTCAGCGTTGACATGGGCGTGCCTTCGTTCGAGCCGGCAGCCCTGCCGTTCGACCTGGCGCATGCGAAGCCGGCGGGCCCCCCACACCAATATGTGCTCCAGGTAGCAGGCAAATTCGTCGATGTTTCGGTTGTCTCGATGGGCAACCCGCATGCGGTGCAGGTGGTCGACGATGTAGATCAGGCGCCGTTGGCAATGCAAGGCCCGGAGATCGAGGCGCACCCGGCGTTCCCGCGGCATGTGAACGCCGGTTACATGCAGGTGCTCTCGCCGACCCATATCCGCTTGCGCGTGTTCGAGCGCGGCGTTGGCGAAACCCTGGCTTGCGGCACTGGCGCATGCGCGGCGGTGGTTGCCGGCATCGAACGCGGCTTGCTGGCCGGCGACACGCAGATCCGCGTGGATGCCCGTGGTGGGGCATTGTCGATTCGTTGGCCTGGGTACGGATACCCGGTAGTCATGACCGGGCCGGCGGTGACCGTGTTCGAGGGCGAGATTGAGCTTGGAAAGCACTGAATGCGCCGCTTTAGTGAACACCCCCGAACGGCAGCCTCAATCAAACAAGTACACCGCAAAAGCGGCTTTTGTTCCCCGCAGGCCTTTTCAGTGTTTCCCTGGGATGCGGCCTGAACGTACAATTCGCACAAGCCAACCAAGAGCCTCCGGATGACCCCAGACGCCGTCGCCCAGTATTTGCAGCACAACCCCAGCTTTTTCGAAGACTACGCCGACCAGATGGCGCAGATCTTTCTGCCGCATCCGCACGGGGGGCGTGCGATCTCGCTGCCGGAACGGCAGATGCTGACCCTGCGCGAGAAAGTCAAGGCGCTTGAGCACTCACTGGCCGACCTGGTCGAAACCGGCCACAGCAACGACGCGCTTTCGTCAAAGATGCATCGCCTCACTCTGGCCATGTTGGGTGCTGTGCCGATTTCGCCGCTCAAGGTGATCGAGCGCATGAATTACCACCTGCGCGAGGATTTCGCGATCCCGCACTGCCAGTTCCGCGCCTGGCGCGTCAAGCCCGAATTCGCTGCCATCGATAGCGGCAGCGGCTTGAGTCAAGGCTTGAGACAGCTTGTCGACGCGCCTGATTCAAGCTTCAAGCTGCCGTATTGCGGGCCGATCCATGGCTTTGAAGCTGCCGAGGTCAAGGTTGGGGGAGAAGTCGCCGCATGGTTCGGTGAAGCCGCACCGCACCTGAAGTCCCTGGCGTTGATGGCCATAAGCGGTGGCGGCGGCCTGCTCGCGCTCGCCAGCGAAGACGAACACCGCTTCTATGCCGGCATGGGTACCCTGTACCTCGAACGCCTGGCCGAATCACTGTCGGCCGCGCTGGCCCACCTCTACCCGACCCCGTGACCACCGCAGCCACCGGCCTGACCGAGTTGGCGGCGGCGTTCCTGTCCTATCTCGAAACCGAGCGCGCTTACTCGCCGGCAACACTCGCCACCTATGGTCGCGATCTTGTGGCGCTGGGGCAATTGTCCGGCGCCCGACCGCCAGCCTCGCTCAAGACAGCCGATATCCGCGGCTTCGCCGCGCGACTGCACCAGAAGGGCCTGCAACCGCGGTCGATAGCGCGTGCGCTGTCGGCCTGGCGCAGTTTTTTCAGCTGGGCATGCCGGCGCCAGGGCTTCAGCCTCAATCCCGCCGCCGGCATCCGGGCACCCAAGACGGCGCGCGGCCTGCCCAAGGCGCTGTCCGTGGATCACGCGGGCATGCTGCTCGATGCCACGGCGGCTGATCCGGGCGATCCGCAGGAGTTGCGCGATCGCGCGATGTTCGAATTGTTTTACTCTTCGGGCCTGCGCCTGGCCGAACTGATCGGGCTGGACCACACGCCGGACGCCGCGTCGATTGGCTGGATTGATGCGCGCGGTGGCGAAGTCACCGTTACCGGCAAGGGCGGCAAAACCCGCAGCGTACCCGTGGGACGCCGCGCTTTGGAGGCGCTGGCGGCATGGCATGCGGTACGCGGGCAACTGCTGCGCGACGATCCGCGCCCCTTGTTTCTCTCGCCGCGCGGCAAACGGGTCTCGGCGACCCTGGTGCAAACCCGCCTGAAGCGCTGGGCGCAAAAAAGCGGCATGCCGGCCCACGTGCACCCGCACGTGCTGCGCCACTCCTTCGCCAGCCACATGCTGCAATCCTCCGGCGACCTGCGCGCGGTGCAGGAATTGCTCGGCCACGCCAACATCAGCACCACCCAGATCTATACCCATCTGGATTTCCAGCAGTTGTCCAAGGTCTACGACGTGGCCCATCCGCGCGCGCGCCGCAAGTAAGCCATGCACAGCATCGTGCTGAAACCGGGCAAGGAGAAATCCCTGCTACGACGTCATCCCTGGGTTTTCTCCGGCGCCGTCGCCAGGATTGAGGGTCAGCCCGCCGCTGGTGACACCGTGCGAGTCGTCGATGCCAACGGCGGCTTTCTCGCGCAAGCCGCGTTCAGCCCGACCTCGCAGATTCGCGCCCGCATCTGGACCTTCGACGCCGCAACACGCATCGACAGCGACTTTTTCGCAAGCCGCATCCGCGCCGCCATCAAGCGCCGCCCGCCAGCAGCGGCCAATGGCGGCCTTCGCTTGATTCATGGTGAATCAGACGGCTTGCCGGGCCTGATCGTCGACCGCTATGCGGACATCCTGGTGGCGCAGTTCCTTTCCACCGGGGCCGAACTATGGCGCGAGACGATTGCAGACGCACTGCTTGCCGCTACCGGCCTTTGCAAGCTCTACGAACGGTCGGATGCCGACGTGCGCCAACTCGAAGGCCTGGCACCCCGCGCCGGCCCCATGCGCGGCACGCCGGCCACCCAGGTGATCATCGAGGAACACGGAATTCTGCTTGCCGTCGACATCGCCCACGGACACAAAACCGGCTTCTATCTCGACCAAAGCGAGAATCGGCGGCGCGTGCGCGAACTCGCCGCCGAGCAGCCCGGCATCAGCGCACTCAACTGCTTCTGCTACACCGGCGGCTTTTCGATCGCTCTCGCAGCCGGTGGCGCCGGTCACGTGCTGTCAATCGATTCCTCCGGCCCGGCCCTTGACATCGCACGCGCTAATGTTGCTGCCAACAAGCTCGACCCTGCTCGCTGCGAATGGCTCGAAGCCGACGTATTCGCGGCACTGCGCGAATTGCGCGACAGCGGGCGCGCCTTCGACATGATCATCCTCGACCCGCCGAAATTCGCACCGACGCCGGCATCGGTAGAACGCGCCGCGCGCGCCTACAAGGACATCAACCTGCTGGGTTTCAAACTGCTCAAGCCGGGCGGGCGACTAGTCACCTTTTCATGTTCGGGAGGCGTCAGCGCCGATTTGTTCCAGAAGATCGTGGCCGGTGCAGCGCAGGACGCCGGGGTCGACGCGGTGATCGAACAACGCCTCGCCGGCGCGCAGGATCATCCGGTGCGGCTGTCGTTTCCGGAGGGTGAATATCTGAAGGGACTCGTGCTTAAACGTGACCTTCCCGTTTGATCGGCGGCCCTCCGGGAAATGCTTCACCGCCAATTCCGCAGACGCCGCCAGGCGAGAACAACTCCGGTCATGCTGAATACCAATCCAGCCACGCACGTCAGCAGGATTGCGAATCGCCGCAAGCTCGGGCGGTCGACAAGTGCCGGAAAGTTCCACGTGTGCAACGCAGCATAGACCCAGCGATAGATGCGACGGGAAGCATCGAGTTTCTCCAGCAACGCACCAGAAGCGCCGTCAAAGTGCAACCAAGTTGAACCACACCGCAATCGATACACCGGAGCACCCGCCATCGGCGACGGAACCGGATAGGCATCGGTTGAAGGAACGATCGTCGCCGCGACGCAAGGTGAAGCGAAATTGCCGGCGAGCGCATCAATATCTTGAGCGGCCAAGAACACCTTTGGTTCCTGAACTACGGGGCCCGCTGCATTCAAACGCTGCACTCCCGCTTCCGCTCGTTCGCGACGCAAGATCCGCCCGTTGAAAGCGAACCATTCTATTTCGCGCGCTCCCGGATTTACCGTGCGCACTTCTTCGACAGTAACGTCAGCCCAACTCGCCGCACCGGCCACAATCGCGATTTCATTGGCGACCGGCTTGCCTGTGGAGAAAACCCTGCCGTGATCCATCGACAGCCACCCACTGAAAGTCCAGGTCAGTACCAAAAGGAAGCTGGCGATCCCGAACCAGTGGTGCCAGGCCCGCCATCCGCGATAAGGCGAGCTGGCAAAGCTGTTGACGAAGCGCAAGCGCAGCAAACCGAGAGCACCGCCTGAAAGCACGACAACCAACGCAATCAGGGAGACCCACCAAACCAGCCGATCCCAAGCCTCCCAATCGGTACGCAGGAAAGTCGGGTAGATCCAATGTGGAACGCTGCCGACATAGTTCCAGGCGCGCTCCCGGCGGCCGGTATCGCGTACCACTTCGCCAGTCTTCGACGAGATATATAACTCCGTCCGGAGCTTATCGTTGAGCGCAACACGGTATAGCGGGCGGTGCGCGTCCAATCCATTGGACACAGTCCATTGATCATGGTTGGAAAGATCGAGAAGCGAGGCGCGACTTGCGTCCAGGCCACGGCGGAAAGCGTGCCCGGTGGCGATCCGCAGCGACTGGCCCAGCGTTGCCGCTGAAAAGCCGGTCAATTCGGTTGCAGAAAATGAATACAGCCCACTCTGATGCTGGACAACATACACCGGCCCCGCCACGCCAGCCTGCAAGCGAACCCGTACCACCCCGTGGAGGCCGCTGGCAAGAATTGCGTCTGCAGGGCCATAAACCACGCGCTCCAACTCGATCGGCGCAAGACCGGCAAAGCGTTCATCCTCCGAGAGTTGGGGAAAAGGAACAAAGTGCATCACCATGCCGGACGCGAACCACATGGTGAACAAGAGGCAGAACGCAACCCCCAACCAACGATGCGCAAACGTAAGCAGAAACATCTGGTCAGGCCGACCGCTGCTTGATCAGGACCCACCGCAGTGTGCGATGAGAAGGGAGCGGCATGCTTTACCCACCAGCATTCCGGGAATGGTCGTCAATGTGCGACGCCGCCAAGCGCCCGTTGCTCTTGGCACCCGGGCTTGCCTTCATGAGTCCTTGGAACAAGCGCTCGACAGTGGCCCCGTCTAGCTCACGTGCGATGAGGACGATTCGCGTCCGCCGATCTTCATCCGGGTGACGCAACAGCCCATTGAGCAAGGTGGTTTTTCCACTTCCCAAAAACCCGGTCACGAGCGTTACCGGAATCATCAGCGCTTGCTCATCGACGCTGCGGTTCGGTGTCGCATGCGCCGGCAGCACGGAAAGGCGATCAAGGCTCACAATTTGAACGCAACGGAGACCTCGAGGCTGCGCGGTGCGCCCAGGAGAATCTGATCAGGATAAAACGGGTCGCCCCAAATCGCGTAGCGTTTGTTGGCCAGGTTGCGCACCCGCAGCGTCAAACGGGTCTTGCGCAGCTCGGCCGACACAAAGGCATCCGCGGTGGTGTACGCGAGGAGTTTCACGGTATTGGCGTCCGCACTGAAACGGTCGCCGACATGCCGGACCGAAGTGCCCGCTTCTATTGGCAAGCCTGCTTCGAACCGATACGATGCGCCGGCGTTGGCAACCACGGTCGGAACATTCGGTGGCGTATTGCCGGTGAACGAACCACCGGCGAAGTCATAGCTCCTGTAACGCGCTCTGGTGTACGCGAAATTGCCCCACATGTTCCATCGGCGCGTCGGTCGCAGCCCGAGCGCGACTTCGACGCCATTGGCGACCTGCTTTCCAGCCAGATTCAGGGCACGGCCGCCCACTGCGGAATACACGTTGCTGCGCGCGATATCAAAAGCCGCCATAGACCATTCGCCCCTGCGTTGCCAGAAGAGATGCCTGACTCCTGTTTCGTAGGTGCGCGAACGCGTCAATTCGGGCGGCTGCAGCCCACCGAGCAGAAAGAGGTTGTTTGCGGCGACGTCGGCCCCCGTCGCATACTGACCAAACCAGGAGAAGCCCGGCACTGCCTCCCAGGTGAATCCAACCCTGCCGGTGGTCGGGCGCCAGGTTCTTGAAAACGGAAAGCCAGCGCGGTTAACGCCGGCCGCATTGACCGAGGTTCGGTCAAGCGCGATCTCCTCGATGCGCAAACCACCAACCACAGCAAGGGCCGGATTGATCCTGAGCCTGTCTTCAAACGCGACCGCGACGTTGTCAATACGACTGGTCTGCTGTTGCGTCGTCAATACGCCATAGTCGCCGCGCATTGGGGCAAGCAGGTTGACGGAATCTCCGGGAAAATTGGCAGCGCCGGGGCGAACGAAGTCGAGCTTGCTCGCTTCAAGCGCCAGCACCATGCGATTGTCCATGCCGAAAAGCCTGCTGTCCCATTGCAATTCGGTCTTGTTGCCAAGCAGTACTTGATCGTGTGCGACAAAGAAGCGTTCCCGGTCGATCAATCCGGTACCTGCATTGAAGGCGATGACCTCGTTGTTGAACCATTCGCGGGATGCCGAATAACGATACAACTGGCTGCGCAAGACAACGCCGCTTACGACACTCCATTCAAATCCGCCGCGCCACCACACTTCGTCGGCCTTCATGCGATTGTCGAGCACGTTGTAGTTGGTTCGGAGTGTGCGACTGTCGATCGTGACGGCGCCCAGATTGGTGCCGTTGAAGTTCGAGATGTGAGTGCCGGAGACAATCCCGTCGGCGGAATTGCCGCCAGCGGCCTGCGCCGACACCAGCGGCGTTCCCCAATAGCTTTTGGCATGGTCTTTCTTGTACTCGAACGCGCCGAATAACCTGACAGCCGCCGACACCCGGTAGTCGAGCGCGGCCGACAGATGCCAGCTTTCGCTGCGGGTGTCATCGATGAATCCGTTGCTGGAAGACCGACTGAGATCGAAGCGGTAATCGAGGCCATTCAATGTGGTGCTGCCGCCGGAACCGATGCTGGCGCGCATGCCGCCAAACGAAGCAAGAGAAAAATAGGCCTCGTTCTCGATGGCGCCCGCATGCGGCTTTCGAATCACGAAGTTCAAGCTGCCGCCGGAAGCACCTTCGCCGGACATGAGCGACGCCGAGCCCTTCAATATCTCGATGCGCTCAAGGTTTCCGGTATCCATGACGCGCGAGGTCATGTTGGGTGGACCGATCTTGATGCCGTTGTAAAGAGTGTTGAGTTGGCTGTTGGTGAATCCGCGCATCGAGAAATTCGCCGGCTGCGCTGGAGAGTCGCCGGCGGTAACACCCACAGCGCCCTGCGCCGCTTCGGAAACACTGCGTAGCCCGCGGGTCCGAATAGCCTCGCGATCGATCACCTCCACGCTGGCCGGGGTTTCGCGCACGGTCAGGCCCAGACGGCTCGCGCTATCGGCGCTGGCGTCACTCCGGAGAGGTGTACTGCGCTCGGCCGAAACCTCAACTTCGGGCAGTGTGCCCTGTGCGAATGCCGCTCGCAGCATTGCAACAAACGATACAAAAGCGACTCCACAAATTGGCAATGGCCTGCGCTTGCTCATCACAGTCCTTTCAATGACGCAAATTATTAATGCAACTTGATTGCATTATTTCCGAACTTGATCTTTTTTGCAACTCACTTGCATTAAGGCCCAGCCCTTGACTTGCCGCGTAGGCAAGCAGATTCACCCGTCTCGTCCCCGATGAAACGCCGCCGTTCAG
This sequence comes from Burkholderiales bacterium, assembly GCA_040382235.1. GTDB lineage: Bacteria > Pseudomonadota > Gammaproteobacteria > Burkholderiales > JAEUOS01 > JAEUOS01. Next base: position 45,613 of record JBEIFV010000022.1, on the reverse strand, counting down.
GCGTAGCTCTGCAGCACATGCTTCGGACAAAAATGCATCGATCCGATTCCGCAGGTGAGCCGGCCGGCTTCGAGAGAGACGCTATCGAAGCCGACATCAAGGGCGCGCGCACCGTGCTGGCCGGAGTCTTTTATTGTTGCAACACTGTTGCGTATAATCTAAATCGATCACGGTCGCACATGCCGAAGCATCGGAATCCATCTCCCCAATGACACTCGTCTATATTCTTTGTGCCACAGTCGGCAGCACGCTGACCAGCGTGTGCGCCGCAGCCTTTCTCGGACGCCTGATGACACCGCGCCTGAGTGCGCACATGATCGGCTTTGCAGTCGGTGCGATGCTGACCGCCACTTTCCTGGATATCCTCCCCGAAGCCGCCGCGCTCCTCCCTCCACACGCGCTGGGCTCATGCGTACTTGCGGGGCTGTTCGGCTTCTTCATGCTCGAAAAGTTCGCCCTTTGGCGCCACGACCACCATATGGATACCGCCGATCACGCGCCCTCCGCGCTGATGATCTTGGTGGGCGATGGGATACACAACTTCGTCGACGGCATTCTCATCGCGGCGGCGTTTCTACAAAGTCCCGCGCTGGGCATAGCGGTAGCCTTGAGCGTGCTCGCGCATGAGATTCCCCAGGAACTCGGCGATTTCGTGATCCTGCGCCAGTCGGGGATCGCCTTCGGGCCCGCCCTGGCGTTGAACCTGATGTCTGGCATGACCGCGGTGCTGGGAGGGCTGCTCGGCTGGTATGCGCTGCCGCTGATGAACAACCTCATTCCCTATGCCTTAGCCGTCGCGGCCGCCAGTTTCATCTACATCGCGGTCGCCGATCTGGTGCCACAGTTGCAGGCGCGCAGGGGTGCCGCCGACATTGCCGTGCAGTCATCGCTGGTAGCCGGCGGCGGCCTGGCCGTTTCGGTCAGTCATCTGTTGTGAGAACAGCGTGACCAAGCTTCGCACGCTCAGGTTGAGCCAAACTAAAGCTTGCCTGGGTGCTTGGCCGCTCGGGGACATGGCTGAATGCGCAAAGCCGGCGCATCCGGTCTTAAGGACCAGGATGGCACCGACGGCCATAGCTGTATCGATCGAACGGGGCTGCACCAGAGATTGCATGTACAGCACTGATCGATACGCAAGCGCCAAGCGCATGGCGCCCTACAGGGCGCCGTCGGCACCGTCTTACACCGCCCAGGCGACTCGCCACCGCTGGAATCATCGGGCAACGTCCCCGGCCGGGAGCATTTCCATAGGAGTAAATCCGTGTCAAATCAAATTCCCGTCACCATCCTCACCGGCTTTCTTGGCGCCGGCAAGACCACTCTGCTAAATCGAATCCTGTCGGAAGATCACGGGCGCAAGATCGCTGTGATCGAAAATGAATTCGGCGAAGAGGGCATCGACAATGAGATCCTCGTGCGTGAACAGACCAGTGAACAGATTGTCGAGATGAACAACGGTTGCATCTGCTGCACCGTGCGCGGCGACTTGGTCCGCATCTTGGGCGAGCTCAAGGACAAACGGCGAAGCGGAAAGCTTGATTTCGATAGGGTGATCATCGAAACCACCGGGCTTGCCGATCCAGCGCCGGTGGCGCAGACTTTCTTTGTCGAAGATGCCGTAGCCGACTACTACGTGCTCGACGCGATCGTCACTGTGGTCGATGCAAAGCACGCGCATGCCCAGCTCGACGAACATCACGAAGCGCAGGAGCAGGTGGGATTCGCCGACCGCATATTGCTGTCAAAACTGGACCTCGTGCCTGCACAGGAACACGCGGGCTTGAGCGAGCGCTTGCGGCGCATGAATCCGCGCGCACCAATCAAGCCTGTGCATTTCGGCGACACGCCGATCGCCGACATCCTTGACATTCGGGGCTTTAACCTCAATTCGATCCTTGATATAGAGCCAGGCTTCTTGACAGAGAGTGCGCATGAGCACGACGATGACGTGAAGTCTTTTGTGTTCAAGACCGACAAGCCCCTGGATAAGGAAAAGCTCGAAGGATTTCTCTCGGCGATGATTGAGATATACGGCGCGGACATGCTGCGTTACAAAGGCGTCCTGAGCGTGGCCGGCCAGGATCGCCGGGTGGTTTTTCAGGGTGTTCACATGATGATGGGGGGCGACTTCGCGAAGCGTTGGGGCACGAACGAGAAGCGAAGCAGCAAAATGGTCTTCATAGGACGCAATCTTCCGGAGGAAGATTTCCAGCAGGGGCTGGCTCTTTGCACCATCGGCTGATTGGCTCTGGCTTGTCGGGGGCTCGAAGCCGGGGCCAACGCATTGCTTGAATTTCTGCTGTGTGAGCTGCGGACCTGCGGACGCAACTGGCGTTGACCAAAGACAAGCACCTTCACAACCTGATGTCGCGTCGACCGCCAGCCACATGGCCATCAAACCTGTCACTCTGTCTTGTTCGACACGGGTTGGGCGTCCCCAACCCCGTGTAGCCCACGCCAGGCGACGATTGGTCGCCCCCTGCGATCAGGGCCGCCGCAGACCCGCCCTCAATAGTCCGTGGTCCTGCCTTTACATGCCGGCCGGAATAGTCGACCACGCACTATCGATTGTGAACGTCAATCCCAAATCGCATCCATCGCGACCAGAATCCTGGGCGCCTGATCCAGGCTGACCGTCGGCGATCGATGTACTGCACCGCGGCTTTCGTTGCCTTGCCAAAGCGAGCCCTTGAGCAACACCACCTCGAATGGCATCGCGGCGTGAACCACTGTGCGCGGACCGAACAGGCCGGAACGGTCGTCACCCAATCCTGCGGAACCGGCGCCGAGCTTGGTGCGGTCGATCGTGCGGTCGTCTATCCACTCTGTGCCCGGTCCGCGGTAGGTGCACAACAAGCGTATCCCGGTCCGATCCGCATGGAAGCCCGGGCACATGGTGGTACGCAAGACCTCCAGACGTATGCCAATGGCGCTGCAGCCCAGCAAGTCGACATAGAGGTCGGCGAGAAACCCTGCGTCGCCAGCCAGATCCGCTTGCCCATGCATAGCCTCCTGCAGATTGCCCTTTAGTTCCTCGCCAACCCTAAACGTGCTTCTGAATCCGGCTCCGATCGAACGCTCGACAAGTGCTTCCGACATGAGCGCTGCGACGCCAGGATCGGCTGGCCTGCGCCAGGAGACAATCTGTACCTCCGGGTCGAAGATCCGCGTCAGTTCGGCGGGCGACGTGACATTTTCGATTGACGAGAACTCGGTACGTTCAGCAACAAGCGACATTGAATACTCTCCTGAGTTGCGCTGTACTTCAGCGCTGGGGGCACCGCTGCTGGCCCACTAACGCAAGCCAATGCGGGGGCATCCGGGCGCGCTTGCCGGATGAGCGCTCGAATCCATGTATTGACCGGCAGCGACTTTCGGCACTAAGCCGACCATCGAACTTGGGCAACCTGCATTCACTTGATTGCGGGCGGGCGGCGCTTGCTCTAGACTTGGGCGCATGGCCAAACAAAAACAGCCCTCCTCCCCGACCGACAGTCTTCGAGCCACGGGCGCAAGGGTGACAGGCGCCCGCATTGCGATCTTGAGTTTGCTGACGACCGCCAATCGCGCGCTCTCGCACCGTGATGTGGAGCAGGCTCTGGCCGCGGACCATGTCGATCGCGTGACGGTGTATCGAGTGCTGGATTGGCTTGCCAGCGAAGGCTTGGCGCACAAGATCGCTGACGAAGAACGGGTGTTTCGCTTCAGCGCCGTGGGCAAGCACGATGATCCTCACGCACACTTCAAATGCCGCACCTGCGGCAATGTATTTTGCTTGCCCACCAGTGCCTCGCCCAAACTGAAACTGCCCGCCGGTTTTAAGAGTGATGCGGTCGAACTCAACATCAAGGGCACTTGCGCGCACTGTACCGGCTAACCCGCACCAGCCCCACCGGAAACACCACCGGCTACACGCGAGTTGCCGGTGACTTGATAGCGCGAGTGCCTGCGAGCGGGAGGCTGCCCCCTCTAGCGAGACACGCCCGGCGCGGCAACGGTGCCGCGCCCAAGCTGGCAGCGAAGTACGCAATCAGGTACGCCTGCGCCGCGCGGCAACTGTCAAGAACATCAGGCCGGCAACCAGCATCAGATACGCGCTCGGCTCCGGCACCGGTGCTGCCACCGCGAAATCAAAATAGAACCGGCCGGAGTCGCCATAGGGTGATGCTGGGTTCAAGTTGACCAGCTTGAACTCGGCGCTATAGGTTCCAGGCATGGCGCTGGCCGCCACCGAGTAAACCGGCTTGAATTCAAACGTGTTGCCGTGGCCCAGCAAGATTGTGTTGGACAGGCCGAACAAATCAACCACCGATTCGGTACCAACCTTCAGTCCTGGCGTGGCGTTGATTAGTTGCAAGCCCAACGTGACCCCGGTCAAGCTGCCCGACCAGCGGTTTGAGCTGCTATGAAAAAGAATGTCTTCGTCCGTGCCGGGAGCGAAAGTGGAGAGCGACTGGATCGAAGCGATGCCCAGATGACTGTACTCTGAAGAGCCGACTGACGAGCGCAGGCGCGATGCGTAAAGCCCCGAGCCCGCACTCAATGGCAACGGCGACTCGAGGGCGAAGGTTTCGGGAATGCGGTTGTTGGTACTGGTGTCCACGACGCCCGGAAATGGACCGGGACCGACATAGCTATAGGCGCCGATGCCATGGAAATGGTCGCCATGATCGAGCAGCAATGTCAGCCGATTGTTGTTGATCCGCGGCAAGCCCGCATAACCGCCGCTGGTGGCCGGGGTCGACAAAGCATCGAAGCCGACATAAAAGCCAATACCCTCGTCATGCCGCACCTGTGCGGAGGCAGCAAACGACACAGCCGCCAGAGCGGCAAATACAAATCCTTTCAGTTTCATGACCCTCTCCTCAAGATTGAAATCATATGTTGCAAACAACGACATCAAGTCGTTAATGCAATTTACTTGCATTAACAAAGGCCGTCAAGCAACTCGGTTGCACTTGAGTACGCATTCGCAATATGCTAGATTGGCGGCCTGAATTGCCTGCTAAGCCTCTTGCTGGCGGTGCGTTTTCCCACCATGTTCAACCGGCCCAGACCCATGAATTTCAAAACCGCCATCCGTACCTTGCTGCTCGGCGCCGCCATCACCGCTTCAGCCACCCTGCATGCCCAGACCTACGATGTGCTGGTCGGCAGCTCGGGCGGTCGCCTTACCGCCGGCTTTTTCTCGCACGGCGCACCACCGGCCAGCGGCTTCGGGGTCGACTTCTTGACCGGCCAGAACCTCTACCGCGCGAATTTCGGTGATTTCGCTGGCGGTGCGTCCAAGACCAATGACCCGGGCTTCCAGGGATTTGCCGGCACCCTGGCGCCGGGAGCGCTGCTCTACGCGCGCGGCTTGGGCAACCTGCAGTACTGGAGCCCAAGCGCGACTTCCTGGAGCGCCGCGCCCGCAGGGGCTTTGGTGCGCCTCGATGGCGCTGTTCCGACCGATATCGTCACCGCCTATTTGTTTTGCCAGACCGGCGACGAGTTTCTGTGCGATCCGGCGCTGGCTGCACAGTATCCGCAATACGAAGCCGGCACGCGCTTCTCCGGCTCAGGCGTTGCGGGCCCCAACCCCGCCATCATCGACGATGCGGCCGGTAACGGCTCCTTTCATGCCCATCTTGATTGGGCAATCGAAAATCCCAACGGTGCACCGGCATCGATTTCCGGTGCGTATCTGCTGACCATGCAGCTGGAGAGTCCCGGCTACCAGAGTTCCACACCATTCAAGATCCTGTTCAACTACGGCCTCAACAACACGCAATTTCAGCAGGCGTTCGATTCGCGCACCGTGGCGCCACTGGCACCGGTACCAGAACCTTCGTCGCTGGTGATGATGCTCGCCGGCCTGGGCCTGTTCGCCGCATGGCGCGGCCGCAGCCGTCGGCACGGCTGACCCGCGCCACCGCCACAAGGCGGTTGCTAGAAGCGCATCTCAATCCCTGCCTCGAGACTCAAGCCAGGCTCGGGGCTGAAGTTGCGCAGGAACGAGGTTGCGTTGCGCACCTCCTGATTAAGCAAGTTGCGACCACGCACGAAAAGAATCGCTTCCTGGCCCTGAATGCGGTGCCGATATGAGGCAAAAGCGTTCAGTAGGGCATGGCCGCGCGTCGCGGTCTCGTTGGCACCGGGATACGCCTGCGATTCGACCAGGGTATAGCGCACCCGCCACGACCACGGCCCGGCATTCTTCGCCCATTGCACACCGTAACGCGGGGTGGGCAAGCGCGGAACGTCCTCATTGCGCAGCGGCAGCCGCCCGCGCACGCGGTCGGAAAACAGGGTCAGTTCCGAGGCGCCCAGCAGTTCAGACGAAAGGCGCAGCGTAAGCTCGATTTCATAGCCGCGAAAGCGCGCATCCGCCTGATCGTAACGGGTCATCGGCAAACACTGATCCAGGCTCACGCAGCGCGCCCGAAACCGGTTCTCGTCGGTATCGAAGAAAAGATTGCCGGCGCTGCGCTGGAAAATGAAGTCACCGGCCGCATTCTCAAAAATCGTAGCGTTGATGCGACCCCACTTGAAATCGGTGTCCAGGGTCAAGTCCTTGGAACGCATCGATTCCATGCGCAGGTTTGACACACCCACATCAAAGGTGTTGGTCGCCAGATGCGGGCCAAAGGAATACAACTCGTGCACATCGGGCGCACGGGTGGATCGGGCATGGATCAGGGCCACGGTGCTATTGGGTGCGAATGTCCATGAGGCCGCCACCGAGTGGCTCTCAATGCGGAAGGTACGCAAGGGAAACTGCAGCAAGCGATTGTCGATTGTGCGCTGTGGATCGGCCTTGGTGGACTGCCGTTCCCGCCGCCACCCGGCTTCCAGGCGAACTCCACCATCGAGTTCGAGTTGTTCGGTCAGGTATAGGGCGCTGCCCGCAGTCGATGTGCGCGGAATAAAGGCCTCCGCACCGAGAGCGGAAAAGGTCCGATCCACCGACTGCGCACCGAGGGTTCCGGCCAGTCGCTTGTTGAAGCGATGTTCGACCTCCAGCCGCGTATCGAGCACTTCATTCTGGAACGTGGTGGCGATGCGGGTGCCTTCGATTTCGTGATGGCGGTAGCGGGTGCGCCCCACCTCCAAGCGCACATTCTCGATGACCCCGCCGTTACCCCAGATCTCCGAGCGGAAGTCGTAGCGTTCATTCGCCAGGTCGATGCGCACCCCGCCGTCACCATGCGAGTGCCCAGCCGCCGGCGGTACTCCATAGTTGTTGGCCAGCCGCGATGCCGCCGCGCCGATCATGCCGACCTCCCCGTAGGCGGCGCCACCCAGCGTCAGCGCGTCGGCGCGGGCATTGGTGTTGTCGACGTAGCCGCAGGTATTGCGCGTGTTGATCAAGCCGAACTGGGCCCGCGTCGCCTCCGTGTCCACCGCGCAACCCTTGATCTGGCTGAAGTTGCGCCGACGCGAAAAGCCACTGGCATGCAGCGCAAAGTTGGAACCGGCGCGCGCATCAAGCTTGAAAGATCCTGCATTGACGTCGCCATTGGCGTTGTGTCGCCCTTGCACGACACCGGCGATCGGGCGCGCTGGCAGGCGGCGCGGGATGCGGTTATCCATCACGTCAATCGCCCCGCCGATCGCGCCACCGCCGTAACGCACCGTGGCCGGCCCGCGCAGTATCCGCACTTCGTCGGCCAACATGGCCTCGGCGCTGGTGGCGTGGTCGGGGCTGAAGGTGGAGGCATCATGTGAGGCGCCACCGTTGCTGAGCACCCGTACCCGCGTACCCGACAGGCCGCGAATCACCGGCAGCCCGACCCCTGGCCCGAAACTGGAGTTGTTGACCCCCATTTCGTCACCTATCGCCTCGCCCAAGGTTTCGCCGCCTCGCTCGCGCAGCGCCTCGCCCTGCAGGCGGTGGCTGGGTCGCAATGGCTCGCGCGGCACCTCCTGCTCCACGCTGTCGCGCACTTCGACTTCTTTGAGGATGGTCTCGGCCGGCACGCCGGTACTGGACTGCGCGAGCGACGGCGCCGACAGCGCCACCGCAAACGATGCCCCGAAAGCGAGCCATGCAACCTGAGAAATCTTGCTCGCCCTTGACATCTGCCTTGCAGCCCATTACATTATCGATAACGCGTTCTCATTATGCATCAATTGTGAACGAAGTGGTATCGGATGATGCCGTGCATCCGCGTTCGTTTCATATCTGGATGTCTTTCTTCACCTGAGGTTCACTATCATGTCTCGCTCGTTTTTTTCCGCCTCCCTTGCTGCGCTTGCGGTACTAGGCGCGTTCATGTCGCCTGTCGCGTTCGCCCAACATGCCGATATCGACGTGGCCCTAATCTCCAACAAGATCGTTGTAGACGCTGCGAACTTGGTGCCAAACAACGCCGCGACCGGCTACAAGATCTACGAAGGAAATTTCGGTGACTTCGCAGGCGGTCCCAATAGCACCGATGACCCCGGCTTCGATGTCCCTGACGGTACTTTCTTGGCGGGCCAGCAACTCTGGTTCAAGGCCATTGGAACCCTTAGCTTCTGGAATGGCTCATCTTGGGGCGCCGCCGCCGGTAGCGCTACGTTCACCATTACCGACGCGCTCGGCGGCAACACGCTCATCAAGACGAGCGGGGTGACCAATCCGTTTGGGGCGATCGGCCAAGCTGACGACGGCGGCGGCATACATGCCCATATCGACTTCTCGATTTCGCCTGCGCCTGATGGTCCAGTCGGCGCCTATATGGCGACACTGTTCCTGACCTCGCGCACCTCTGACGGCATGACCCCATTCCCGGGCATCACCGACAGCGACCCGTTTCACCTGGTGATGAATCGCGGACTGACCACGGAGAACTTCGAAAACGCGGTATCGGCCCTGGCGGTGCCGGAACCCGGGACCTACGCGATGTTGCTGACGGGCCTTGTGCTGGTTGGCGGGCTCGCACGGCGCCGCGCATCACGCGCCTGAAGTTCGCCGCCCGCGGGCGGCCGGCTTCTCAATTGCGCCCCGCGTTGTCGGGGCGTAGTTTTTTCTACGAGCCGACGCCCCTCTCCAGGGGTCGATTGCGATGCGGCTGGCCTATCTGATTTTTGGTGTTTCCGGCGCCGCCGGGCTGGGCTACCAGTTCGTCTGGACCCGCTCGCTGGCGCTGGCCCTGGGTCACGAGTTCGCCAGTCTGTTGGGCATGATCACGGCTTTTTTCGCCGGTCTTGCCGCTGGTGCCTGGCTGGGCGATCGCGGCCGCTTGCGACGCGCCGACGCCGCCTTGCTTTATGCAGGTGCGGAACTGGTGATCGCCATCAGTTCGCTCTCGGCTTACAGCCTGCTGCCAGGCATAGGCGCATGGATGGGCCGCTTGATGGGTGAGACGCCAAGCGCCCTGCACCAGTGGTCGCTGAGCTTCGCCTTGCCGATGTTGCTGCTGTTGCCGGCAACCGCGGCGATGGGCGCCAGCTTTCCGGCAATGGAACGCCTGGTGTCCGCCAACGCCCAAGCGCGCCGCGCGGTTGCCGGGCTCTATGCCAGCAACACCGCAGGCGCGGTCGCCGGGGTCATGCTGAGCGCCTATGTGCTGCTGCCAGCCCTCGGACATGCCGCGACGCTATACGCCTTCGTCGCCTTGAATTTGCTGTGCGCTGCAGCCGCGCTGCCCTTGCGTGGCACGCCAACCACGCCTTCTCCCACCAGCAGCGCATTGAGTGCTGGCGCCGTTGGCCTGCTCGGTCTCACCGGTCTCTTCGGACTGGGCCTGGAAATCATCACCGTGCGCGCGCTCGCACAGGTGTTCGAAGGCACGATCTACAGCTATGCCGCCGCACTCGCGGTTTTCTTGCTGGGCACTGCGGGTGGCGCGGCGCTGCTGCAACTCTGGGCGCGACGTCTCGATCGGGACCGTACGCTGGGCTGGCTGTTGATCGGATTGGCGGTGTCAACCCAGGCCAGCGCTATTGCGCTGGATGGCGGACGCGAGGTCTACAGCGGCTGCCGCAACCTGCTGGGCGATACCCTACCGTCGGTGATCGCCTGCGAGGGAATGCTCGCTGCATTGGCGCTGACCTTACCCACGCTCCTGATGGGTGCGACCTTCAGTCTGCTGGTGCAGCGCGCCCGCGACCAGGGCGGCTCGGTCGGCCTGGCAAGCGCGGTCAATACCGCAGGCGCGGCTTTCGCACCCCTGATATTCGGGGTGATTCTGCTGCCGTTAGCCGGCGTACGCGTCGCGCTGGGCATCCTCGGACTGGGCTACCTCGCCCTCTCCTTCATCGCGATCCGCCCGCCGTGGCCTGCCTACCTGGCCGCCCTGGCCTTCACGTTCCTTACTCCCGGCGAAATCGCCATTCTCACCTTGCGCCCAAGCGAATGGCTGCTTACCCGCATTGAAGGGCGCCTGGCTTCGGTGGCGATTGTCGGCAAGGGTGCTGAACGTCAGCTGCGGGTCAACAACCGCTACCAGATGGGCGGCACCGGTGCCGAGGCGTTGCGCATACAGCAACGCCAGACCCATGTGCCGATGCTGCTGCACCCGGACCCGCGGCGCGTATTGTTCCTGGGGGTGGCCTCGGGCATCACCGCCGGCGCGGCTACACGCTATGCGGTCACCCATGTCGATGCGGTCGAACTGGTGCCGGAAACGCTAGCCTTGCTGCCGTTTTTCGAGCCGCACAACATGGGCCTTGCAAGCCACCCGCGGGTACGCCTGATCGGCGGCGACGCACGGCGCTTTGTGCGAGTCGCCGGCAGTCGCTACGACATGATCATCGGCGACCTGTTTCACCCGGCCCTCGATGGCGCCGGCGCCCTCTACACCCGTGAGCACTTCACCGCCATTCGCACACTGCTTGATCAGGGCGGTGTCTTCTGTCAATGGCTGCCGGCCTATCAACTTGACGAGGCCACCTTGAAATCGGTGGTCGCGACGTTTCTGGCGGTGTTTCCCGACGCGTTCGCGGTGCTCGCCGACGACAACCTGGGTTTTCCGGCCTTGGGACTAGTGGGTGGCGCCGGCCGCATTGAAACACGCGCCATCGCCCCCGACCTTGCCCGGCACCTGGACACCCTGGGCATGAACAGCGATTTTCAGCGCTTCGGGCACTTTATCGCCGGCCCGCGCCATCTCAACGCCTATGCCGGAAACGCGCCGGTGGGTACCGACGATCATCCGCATGTGGTCTATCTGGCACCACGTTTCGCGGCGCAGCGCCGCACAGTAGCCTACGGAAGACTGGAGCCGCTGCTGCGCGGCGACCCGGCTGAAGCGACGCGCCTGGGCGCCGACGCGCGCATGCTGCGCTCCATCGCCAGCCGCAACCTGGGCCTGGCGGGGCGCATCGCAGAGCGGGACGGGCGCGTCGACGACGCGGTGGCAATGTATCGGCGCAGCGTGGCCGCCGGCGGCGACTATGCGGCGGCGCGTGAACGCCTGGCGCTGCTGCTCGCGCCGAAAGCGGCCAACGGTGCGCTCAGGAACGCGCCCTGACGCTGCGCGCGCCCGGGGTCGGGCAATCATTGCAGCGGCCATACATCACGATATCGAGTCGATCGACATGATATTCGGACGTACTGGGCAGCTTGCGGCGATCGAAATCGTGAAACACGTCGAACACGCGACCACAAGCCCGACACTTGAAATGATGGTGTTCGCCCAGCGAAGTGACCTCGTAGCGATCGGCTTCGCCAGGCAACTGGACGGCGCGAATCCAATCCTGGTCGAGCAGTGTCTTGAGGTTGCGGTAGACCGTGGCGATGCTAAGGGACGCAACCGCCTCGCGCCCGGCGATCAGCACCTCTTGCGGTGACAGCGGCCTGCCGGCGGCGGAAATCGCACTGAATATTGCGTCGCGCTGGCGACTGTAGCGCTCCATGCCTAGGTTCCTTGCCAAATTTGGCCCGAGTGTACACCCGAGTCCGAGCGCGACGCGGGTCAAGTCTTTTCCAACGAGGTATGAGCCTGGGCGAGAGGCCGTGATTCCAAGGAGGAATGAGCCTGGAGGGGGGGTAATTGAGCTTGCCGGGGCGGTATCCGGCGAGCCGGGAGGGTCGATCATCCACAGGATAGTGATCGACATGAACGAAGCACAAATCCGCACGGTCGAGCAGGTACGGCAGGTGCTGGAAGGCACGCAAGCGCTGGGGTTCAAAGCGGCGGCGGACGATGAAGGGCGCTACGCATGGATCGAGGCGGTGCTCAAACGGCTCGACTACCGGCGCCTGAAGCGGGGTGCACGCGGGACGGTACTGTTCTACTTGCGACGCCTGAGCGGCTACAGCCGGGCGCAGGTGACGCGGCTGGTATCTCGCTGGATGGACGGACAAGCGCTGACCAAGAGCTTCCGCCGGCCGGAGCACGCGTTCGCGCGCCGCTACACCGTGGCCGACGCGGCGCTCCTAGCCGAGGTGGATCGCGACATGGAGACTCTGTCGGGCCCGGCCACGGCGTGCGTGCTGCGGCGCGCACGGGACGTCTTCGGCAACACCCGTTTCGAGCGCCTGGGATCGATCTCGGTGGGTCACCTGTACAACCTGCGCCACAGCGCGCCGTACCAGGCACAGCGCGTGGTGCTGACCAAGACGCGGCCGACGCCGGTGATCGGCATCGGCGTGCGCAAGGCGCCGGCGCCGGACGGGCGGCCGGGATTCATCCGCATCGACAGCGTCCACCAGGGCGAACTGGATGGCATCAAGGGTCTGTATCACATCAACGCGGTGGACTGCGTCACCCAATGGCAGGTGGTGGCCTCGGTCGAGGCGCTCTCCGAGGCATATCTGCTGCCGGTCATCGAGCAGATGCTGGCGCAGTTCCCGTTCATCCTGCTGGGCTTTCACGCCGACAACGGCAGCGAGTACGTCAACCACCAGGTGGCCCGCCTGCTCGACAAATTGCGCATCGAGTTCACGCGCAGCCGTCCGCGCCACAGCAACGACAACGGCCTGGTCGAGACCAAGAACGGTGTGGTGGTACGCAAGCAGTTCGGCTACGGCCACATCCCGCAGCATCACGCCGCTCAGTTCAACACCTTCTGCCACGAGTTTCTCAACCCGTTCCTGAACTTCCATCGCCCGTGCCTGTTCGCCACCGAGCGGCCCCATCCGAAGAAGCCCGGCCGCATCCAGCGCATCTACCGTCCCAAGGATGCAATGACGCCGTATTCCAAGCTCATCAGCCTACCCGGCGCGGCTGCTTTCCTGCGCCCGGGCATCACGCTTGCCGACTTGCAAACACGTGCCAGTGCGCTCACCGACCTGCAGGCTGCCGCAGCGCTTCAGAAGGCACGGGCCACTCTGGTCCATCGCACGCGGCGTGGCGCGCGGGGGGCGTAACCGCTCGCCTGCTCGCTATGCCATCGCATATGCGCCGACCCCGGGTTTCGGTCTCGATCGGCCGCGCCAGCGGCCGCGACTCTTTTGCGCCTCGTCGCTTCCAGTCGCCCTACGGGCTCCTTACAGCACCGAGGCGCAAAAGATCGCCAAACCACAACCCCAAAAACCCCAAAAAACCACACCCGATACACTGGATGCTCTTACAACCGATTGACTCTCTCAACCCCGCCAACCATCCCTTCCTCCAGGCTCCTACCTGATTTGGAAAGGACTGTCAGGCGAATCGGCGGCAGCGCCGCCACCAGCACAAACTGATGGCGGCGCGATTTGTAGCGCGGGTCGGTAACAAAAACCAAACGCGGCCGCCCCCCCAGCACCACACGTTTAGGGCGGCTTTATTTCCCGGGCGGAGCGTTAAAAAAACCTACCCGCGACAGCCCCACCTTTGCCGCTTCAGACATGACAATGGCGACGCGCTCATATTGGGTCACGCGTTCGGCGCGAATATGCACCTCAGGCTGGGGCACCAGTTTCGCCGCCGCCGCCAGCCGCAGAGCCAGGGTCGCATCATCGACCGCTTCGCCGTTCCAGAAAATCTGCCCATCGGCCTTGATGCCCAGTTGCAGGTTCTCCGGCTTGGTGACATTGGGATTGGACGATGCCTTCGGCAAATCGATCTTGACCGCATGCGTGAGCAAGGGCGCGGTTACGATGAAGATCACCAGCAGCACCAGCATCACATCGATCAACGGAATCATGTTGATCTCGGCCATGGGCGCGCTATTGGCTTGTTTGTTGAATCCGCCGAAAGCCATGATCAACGTGCCTGCGGCGAAGCAGCCGAGGCGCCCGCGGCGCGCTGGATCACGGCCTTGGTCATGTCGTCGACACGATGCCCGGTCGACATGAAGGCAAACACATCGTGTGCGAAACCATCAAGCTCAGCCAGCATGATGCGGTTGTGGCGCGTGAACGCGTTGTAGGCCAGCACCGCCGGGATCGCCACCGCCAGACCGATCGCGGTCATGATCAACGCCTCACCAACCGGACCGGCCACCTTGTCCAGCGTCCCTTGGCCACTCATGCCGATTGCCAACAGGGCATGATAGATACCCCATACCGTACCGAACAATCCGACAAATGGTGCCGCCGAGCCTACCGAGGCCAGAACCGTCAACCCTGACTCGGCACGCGCCGTGGATTGCTCGATCGCACGCCTCAATGAGCGCGTGAGAAAGTCCTCCGCCGATCCGGCTTCCACCAGACGCTGGACGCTGCGGGTACGATGCTGCTCCGCAGCGCGCAAACCATGCCCGACCAATTGCGAAAAGGGCTCCTTGGGCGGCTGTGTGTGCAAATGCGCAGCGACCGCATCGAGATCCGGTGCCTGCCAGAAAAAATCGAGAAACCGCCGACTGTCACGCCGCGACAGCGCATTGCGCAGGCTTTTGGTGATGATCAGGTACCAGGTGGCAACCGACATCACGAGCATGAGCAAAAGAATACCTTTGGCCACAGCATCGGCCTGCGCGAGAAAATGGCCGAAGCCAAGACTAGCTTGCATGACTATCCTTTCAGACTAAACGTAATCGGCACCACCACGCTGGCCGGTACCGGCTTGTCGCCTTGCTTGGCGGGCACGAACTTCCAGCGCCGTACCGCTTCCAGCGCGGCCTGATCGAGCCGGTCAGAACCACTCGATGTGCGCACCTCCACTTTCGAGGGTATGCCGCTGGCTTCAACATAGACCCGCAGAAAAACCTTGCCCTCCTCGCCCATGCGTTTGGCCGATGCCGGATACGTCGGCGCCGGATTGTCGAGATAGTCGGCGTTGAAGCTGGGCGGAACAATCGCGACCGGCGCCGCGGCGGGGGCAGGTGCAACCGGCAATACCGGCGCAGTCGCGGGTACCGTCGGGGTGCGCGCCGCAACATCGGGCGCGGGTCTGGCTTCCGGCGCAGCTGGCGTCTCCGCAGTCGCGCTTGATTGCGCCGGCACTGCGGTAATCTGCGGTTGTGGCTGCGTTGGTGGCAGCGCATGCGGCTGCACGACCGGCTTCTTTACTGGAGGCGGCTTCACCGCAACGTCGACCTTTGGCTCGATCCTTGGTGCCGCTACCGCAACGGTCGGCGCCTCGGGCTTGATCAGATCAACCATCAGCGGTGCGATCGTCCTCAAGGCCTCGCGCGCCGGCGCATAGCTCAACAGCGACATAATCGCCACCAAGTGCAGCACCAGCACCAGCGCCAGCCCCGCCAATGCGGTACGGTCCGTACGCACTCCAGCCAATTGAAGGATCATGACCGTGCAGTTGATGGGAACATTGACATTGTGTTGCTTGTGTTTGCTTGTATTGCGCGCTTGTAGCGCTTGTGTGGCTTGTTGTGTTGCAACTTCGTTGCGTATGATACCTTGATACCCGGTCTTGCCAGGCCCGAAAACTCACGCTGTGGCTCAAAGGTGCACATCGCAACACCAGCGGGTTCGCCATGCAGCGATTCAGCTACGCTTCAGGCATCGCTTTCGCGTCGCCCGATTCCAGGATTTTTGCAAGGAGGCAGCAATATGCATGGCAGATCGGTCCGTAGTGCGCTGATACTCGTTGCGATCGGTGCGCCAAGCGCGGCAGCGCACCAGGCACATGTGCATGGGCAGGCCACGGTGCAGGTATCGCTGGAAGCCACGAAACTTGCGGTGAGTGTAGACAGCGCGCTGGATAATCTTCTGGGTTTCGAGCGCGCGCCGCGCAACGATGCGCAACGTCGCCTGGTCGAGGCGCTGGCGGCGCGGCTACGCAAGTCCGAAACCGTGGTCCTTCCGGCGGCCGAAGGTGCATGCCAGTCCGCCGGCGTGCACCTGCATGCGCCAGTGCTGGCCGGGACCCCTGCGCATGATGCTGCATCTCCGGCAACCGCGCCCGACCCTGGCGACCACGGCAACATGACCGCCACCTACACTTTCGTTTGCGCCAAACCGCAGGACTTGCGCGCCATCGAATTCAAGCTCTTTGAAGGCTTTCCCCGACTGCAACGGGTCAACGCACAAGTGGCGGGTCCGCGCGGCCAGTCGGCGCAGCGCCTCACGGCGAAACGCAGCCAGATCAAACTCTGACCCCAGGCGCCCGCATCCCATGACCGACGCCGTAGTGATCGAAAACCTGGTGTTCCGCTGGCTTCCGGACTTGCCTGTGTGCCTGGATATCCCGAGCTTTCGCCTGGGAGTCGGCGAGAGCCTGTTTCTGCACGGCCCATCGGGTGCCGGCAAGAGCACGCTTCTGAACCTGATTGGCGGGGTGATGGCGCCGGAGCGCGGTAGCCTCAAGGTGCTTGATTGCGACTTTTCGCAAGCACGCGCCAGCCTGCGCGACCGCAAGCGGGCTGACCATATCGGCTTCTTGTTCCAGCAATTCAATCTCGTACCGTACCTGTCGGTATTGGAAAACGTTGTGCTGCCGTGCCGCTTCTCGGCGCGTCGGGCACGGCGTGCAATGCAAGACTCACCCTCACTGGAAGTCGAGGGCGCCCGCCTGCTGGCCCGTCTCGACATCGCGCCAGCCCTGTTCGGACGCCGCGTCACCGATTTGTCGATCGGCCAGCAGCAACGCGCCGCGGCGGCGCGAGCACTGATCGGTGCGCCCGAGATCATCATCGCCGATGAACCCACCTCGGCACTGGATAGCGCCCGGCAACAGGCTTTTCTTGAACTTTTGCTTGAGCAGTGCGCGCAAAGCGGCAGCAGCCTCCTGTTCGTCAGCCACGATCAACGGCTCGCGGCGCCGTTTTCGCGGCATCTGGCGCTCGCCGAAATCAACCATGCGCACACCGCGGCGGAGACGGCGTGAATCGTTTCATCTTCGTGCTGGCGCTGCGCAGCGCCTGGAACAGGCGCCTCACGCTTGGCATGACCCTGCTGTCGGTGGCATTGAGCGCGACCTTGTTGATCGGCATCGAACGCCTCAATGCGGACGCGCGCGCGAGTTTTTCGGAAGCCGTGTCCGGCACCGACCTGATCGTCGGCGCCCGTGCCAGCCCGGTCGAACTGATGCTCTACGCGGTGTTTCGGATCGGCAGCGCCACCAACAACATCGGCTGGGCCAGCTTTCAGGCACTGGCACGCGATCCCGCCGTGGCCTGGGCGGTGCCGCTTTCTCTGGGTGACTCGCACCGCGGCTACGCTGTGTTGGGTACGACCAGCGCATATTTCGAGCGCTTTCGCCACGGCGATGGCCGCAGCTTGCGTTTCACCCAGGGCAAGCCCTTCGAGCAACTCTTCGATGCGGTCATCGGTGCCGAAGTCGCTGCCGCGGCCGGATACCGTCTGGGCCAACGCATCACCTTGTCGCATGGCTCCGGCAGCGCCGGGTTGCCTGAACACACCGACAAACCCTTTGTCATCGCCGGCATCCTGGCGCGCACCGGCACCGCGGTTGATCGCACCGTGCATGTGAGCCTGGAGGCGATCGAGGCCATTCACCTCGATTGGCGTGGCGGCGCGCCCATTCCCGGCGTTTCCATCCCGCCCGAATTCGCCCGCAAATTCGATCTGCAGCCCAAAGCCATCACCGCTGCCTTGATCGGGCTTGACAATCGGGCCCAGGTGTTTGCGCTGCAGCGGCGCATCAACGCCATGCGCGACGAGCCCTTGATGGCCGTATTGCCGGGTGTGGCGCTCGACGAGTTGTGGCAAATCATCGGGACTGCCGAACGCAGCCTGACCGCGGTTTCCGCCCTGGTCGCGCTGGTTTCGCTGATCGGGCTTATTGCGGTGGTGTTGGCCGGGCTCAACGAGCGCCGCCGCGAGCTGGCAATTCTGCGCTCGATCGGCGCCGGCCCGCGCGACATTTTCATGCTCCTGACCCTGGAAGGTCTGTTGATCACCGTGGGCGGCGTGCTGCTCGGGCTAGGCATGCTCTCAGCCGGCACGGCCATGTTTGGCGAGGCCGCGTTGGCCGCATATGGCGTCGAACTGCGACCGCGCTTGCTGGCCGCAACAGAGCTGCCGGTGCTGGCTGCGATCATCGGCGCCGGCTTCGGTGCCAGCCTGGTGCCCGGTTACCGGGCCTACCGCATGGCCTTGTCCGATGGCCTGGCACCGCGCCTGTGATCGCAGCGCTGCGCATGCCATGAAGTTCCGCGCTTCAATCGGTGCGATTCTGGTTTTTGGCGCCGGGCTGCTGTGGTTTGGTCGCGACTTGCACAAAATGGCTACTGCGGACGGGTCTGGCGCGCCTCCGGTCTTTCAATTGGGGCAGCGACTCACGCCCACACCGCCAGCGCCGATGGCAAAATCGGCCTATCTCGAAATTTCGTGGGAAGACCTGTTGCCACCCGGCTGGGACCCGGCCGCAGCCTTCAGAGGGCTTGATCTGGGCGCCCTGCGCGACAGCGATCAACGCGCGGTCGATGCGCTGGCGCAGGTGCAAGCCTTGTGGAACAATGCCCCGCTCAATGAAACGCTCAACAAAACACGGATACGTATTGCCGGTTTCATAGTCCCGATCGAGCGACGCGGAATGTTCATCGACGAGTTTCTTTTGGTGCCGTATTTTGGCGCCTGCATTCACACACCGCCGCCACCGGCCAATCAGATCATCCACGTACGACCGGCGCAGCCGGTGCAAGGGGTAGCCATGGATGCGGTGTGGATTTCCGGCGAACTTGAAACCCGGCGCGTGGACACGTCGGTCGGCTACGCCGGCTACCGCATCAAGGCCGACTTGGTCGAGCCATACAAACGTCCGCAATAGGGGCCATCATGAAACATTTCGCTTGTCGGGCAATCCTCGCGCAAGCCTGTGCGATGGTCCTTCTCGCACTCGTGCAACCCGGGCTGGCACAGGATGCCAAGAGCGGCTACCGCCTGGGCGAGCGCCTCGCACCGGCCAAACCGGCTGCCAAGGCCGCGCCGACCTATCGCGAAGTCGACTGGGATGCACTTCTGCCAAAGGATTGGGATCCGGCCGCCGCCCTGAAGGGGCTCGATCTTGCCAACCTTCGCGATGGCGACCCGCGCGCCACCGAAGCCATGGCGCGCATGCAGGAAATGTTTGACAACGCCCCGCTCAATCCGGCGCTGGACAATACGCGCGTGCGTATTGCGGGTTTCGTGGTGCCGCTCGAAGCGCGCGGCAAGCTGATCCACGAGTTTCTGCTGGTGCCGTATTTCGGCGCCTGCATCCACACCCCGCCGCCGCCGGCCAATCAGATCATTCACGTGTTTCCGGCCAAGCCGCTCAGCAATGTCGTGGCCATGGATCCGGTCTGGGTGAGCGGCGCGATCGAGACCGGCCGCAGCAAGACCTCGATGGGCAGCGCGGGTTATCGTCTGAATGCGGATGTGGTCGTGCCCTACACGAAGCGATAGTCGACGCCAGCCTGCCTGGATGGTAGCCAGGCTTGCCGCAAGCGAACATAGACGCACGCGGGATTCGGAGGGTCAGCGCGCGAGCCCTGCCAGGCGGTGATCGCCAGTCGAACGACCCACCCAAAAACAACGCGGCAAGCCCGCTCCCCGGAGGGGCTCCCATTCTGCTATTCTTCCGCCCCTTCACGGGGTTCGCTCTAGAGGATTTGCGCCATGGCAACACAAGTTCCCGTCACCATCCTGACCGGCTTTCTGGGCGCCGGCAAGACCACGCTCCTCAACCGCATTCTTTCCGAAGACCACGGCCACAAGATCGCCGTGATCGAGAATGAATTCGGTGAAGAAGGTGTCGACAACGACATCCTGCTGCGCGAACAGGGGCAGGAGCAGATCATCGAGATGAACAACGGCTGCATCTGCTGCACTGTGCGCGGCGACCTGGTGCGCATCCTGGGCGACTTGAAGCGCAAGCGCGAAGACAATTCCCTGTCGTTCGATCGGGTGATCATCGAAACCACCGGCCTGGCCGATCCGGCGCCGGTGGCGCAGACCTTTTTCATTGATGACGGGATCGCCGAGTATTACCTGCTCGACGCGATCGTCACCGTGGTCGATGCCAAGCACGCGCAGACCCAACTCGATGAGCACCGCGAAGCGCAGGAACAGGTGGGCTTTGCTGACCGCATTCTGCTATCCAAGATGGATCTGGTGCCGGAAGACGAGCAGATTCGCCTGCAGGACCGCTTGAAGCGCATGAATCCGCGCGCGCCGATCAAGGGCGTGCATTTCGGCAACACGCCCCTTGCCGACATTCTCGATATTCGCGGTTTCAACCTGAATTCCATCCTCGAAATCGAACCCGGGTTTCTGGACGACGAAGACCACGAGCACGACGATGCGGTACAGTCTTTCATCTTCAAGACCGACAAGCCCTTCGATTCGATGAAGCTGGAGGAATTCCTCTCGGCAATGATTCAGGTGTATTCGAAGGACATGATGCGGTATAAGGGCGTGCTCAACATGGCAGGCCAGGAGCGCCGCGTGGTGTTTCAGGGCGTGCACATGATGATGGGCGGCGATCTGGCCAAACCATGGGGTGCCGACGAGAAAAGAACGAGTAAAATGGTGTTCATAGGACGCAATCTGCCCAAGGATGTATTCCTCAAGGGCCTTGAACTGTGCACCACCGCTTAAATCAGCATCCAGCAAGCAAGGAAACAGCATGAGCGCGGTCAAATCCAAACAGCCGATCAAGGCCCTGACCGAGGCGGAATTGCTGCGCATGCCGGTCAAGGACTACATGAACGAGGCCCAGCTGGCCTTTTTTCGCAGTATCCTCGCGACCTTGCGCGACGAGCTGTTGGCCAATGCCGGCGAGACTTCCGAGCATCTGCGCGAAACTCCGTCGGTACCCGATCCGGCCGACCGCGCCACCATCGAGGAAGAGCACGCGCTTGAATTGCGTACACGCGATCGCGAGCGCAAGTTGATGAAGAAAATCGAGCAATCGCTGGCGCGTATCGACGCCGGCGACTACGGCTATTGCGACGAAACCGGCGAACCCATCGGCTTGAAACGCCTGCTGGCCCGACCGACCGCGAATTTGTCGATCGAAGCCCAGCAAAGGCGTGAGCTCAAGCAAAAGATGTACGGCGAGTAGGCATGCCGGACGCTCCACGTGCCGGAGCGCCCGGCACCGGGGGAGCGGCCGGGCAGCGGCCCCCGATGTTGCCGACGGACCGTCAACGTTTCAACCATGCACAGCCTTCAGCATAGCGCCGCGATTGTCAGCGCCCGCGCGTCGTGTTTGAGGGCGTCCAAACTGTGGTAAAAGTTTGGTTTTGAATCCGGATGCTTGTTCCGTGCTGGCATGAATACTCGCCCGAATTGACCGCATATTCCGCTTTGGCATTTTCCCTTTTCAACAAAAAGCCCAACGAGCCGACCAAACCGGGCGAGCCTGCCCGCACGTCCGCGCGCGCACCGACCCGGGCCGATGGGCAAAAGCCGGCCCAAGGGGCCGCGGTCGCACCTTCCGGGCAGGATATCGCTCGCAAGACTGATGACATCGAAGCCGAAATCGCGTCGCGCAACGGCGCGCGCAGCCCCGACGAACACCGTCCGGTCAAGCCGGTGATCGAGCCCGGGGTTCAGGCGGGCACTCGGCCGCGGGCGTCGCCCGCGCATTCGAACACCGCGACGTCTTCGAAGAAAAGCGCACCGAATTCGGTGATGATGATGGAAGTGCAGGAAAGCCCCTTCGAGGCCGCCCCTGCGCTTGAAGAAGCGGCGATCCTGTATGCCAACCGCCAGGACACGGCGGCGCAGGGCGCGCTCGAAGAAGCCGCGGGCGCCAAGGATGTGCCGGCGCAGGCGGCGCGGCAGGCGTGGCTGATGTTGTTCGACCTGTTTGAAAATCAGGGCCGGCGCGCCGAGTTCGAGGCAGCCGCCCTGCAGTTCGCAGTGCGGTTCGAGACCTCGCCACCGGCCTTCAACGATCGCTCCATAGTCAAGAGTGTCACGGCGCGCGCAGGTGCCGGCCCGCAGGTGCTATTCAGCGGCCGACTGGATGCAGGTGCCGCCAAGCAATTCGATCACCTGCGCGTGGTGGCAGCCAAGAACCGGGCACTCTGCATTGACTTCGGCAAGATCGAAAGCATCAGCGCCGACAGCTGTGTACAAATGCGCGCTTGCCTTGTGGCGCTTGCCAAGAGCGGCCATGAAATCACTTATGCGGGTGGCGCGCACATGCTGGGCGTCCTTAGCGCCCAGGTCGAGGTCGGTCGCTCCGATATCCCCGACTCCTTCTGGCTGCTGCTGCTCGATCTGTATCAGGCGCACAACATGCAAGCCGAGTTCGAGGAAGCGGCCTTGAGTTATTGCATTACCTATGAGGTGTCGCCGCCCTCCTGGATCGAGGCGCCCAAAACGGCAGTCGCCGTCGCACTGGATTCGGCTGCCGAAGCACAGCCGGTAGCGGACGACGCCTTTTACCTGAAGGGCGAAATCGAGGGCAATGGCGAGCCCCAGTTCAAGGGCGTCGGCGACTTCGCCGCCGAACGCGACAGCGTGGTCATCGATGTCTTCCACGTCAAACGCATGGATTTCATCGCCGCCGGCACGCTGCTCAATTTGGTAGTGGCCCTCAAGACCGCTGGCAAGCAGGTGGAAGTGCGCAGCCCCAGCCCCCTTTTGGCGACGCTTTTCGTCACCATGGGTTTCACCGCCTACGCCAAACTCGCCCGGCGCAAGCCGTAGTGCGCTTTACAACTTGATTTGCGCCGCGCCCGGCGCCATATTCAAACGCCATGGAACAGTATCACGGCACCACCATCGTCTCGGTACGCCGCGGACAGCAGGTCGCACTGGGCGGCGACGGCCAGGTCACCTTGGGCAGCATCATCATCAAGGCCAGCGCGCGCAAGGTGCGGCGCCTCTACCACGAGAAAATCCTTGCCGGCTTCGCCGGCGGCACCGCCGATGCATTCACCCTGTTCGAGCGCTTCGAAGCCAAACTGGAAAAGCACCAGGGGCACCTGCTGCGCGCCGCCGTCGAGCTGGCCAAGGACTGGCGCACCGACCGCATCCTGCGGCGTCTCGAAGCGATGCTGGCGGTGGCCGACCGCCAGCATTCGCTCATCATCACCGGCAATGGCGACGTGCTCGAACCCGAGCAAGGCATCCTGGCGATCGGCTCCGGCGGCGCCTATGCCCAGGCTGCCTGCAAGGCCTTGCTGGACAACACCGAATTGCCGGCCAAGGAAATCGTGGCCAAATCGCTGGCGATCGCCGGCGAAATCTGCATCTACACCAATCAGAATCACAGCATCGAAGTGCTGGAGTAGCCGCAACCGCATGGTTGCAGTGCGCCGCACGCGGCGTTGTAGCGCGCAAGCCCGGCTCCCAGGCACCCGGAACAGGTTGACCACATGTCGTCCATGACCCCGCAGGAAATCGTCCACGAACTCGACCGCCATATCGTGGGCCAGGCACGCGCCAAAAGAGCTGTTGCCATCGCCTTGCGCAACCGCTGGCGCCGGCAGAATGTGGAAGAGCCGTTGCGCTCGGAAATCACGCCGAAGAACATCCTGATGATCGGGCCCACCGGCGTTGGCAAGACCGAGATCGCGCGGCGCCTGGCCAAGCTCGCCGACGCCCCCTTCATCAAGGTGGAAGCCACCAAGTTCACCGAGGTCGGCTATGTCGGGCGCGATGTCGACACCATCATCCGCGACCTGGCTGAAGTGGCTGTCAAGCTCACGCGCGAGACGGAGATGAAAAAGGTGCGTGCACGCGCCGCCGACGCCGCCGAAGAACGCGTGCTCGATGCCCTGCTGCCGCCGGCGCGCGATTTCGGCTTTCACGCCTCGGCAGCGGACGAGCCGGAAAACGCCACACGCCAGAAGTTTCGCAAGAAGCTGCGCGAGGGCGATCTGGACGATCGCGAGATCGAGATCGAAGTCGCACAGGCGGCCGCGCAAATGGAAGTGCTGGCGCCGCCCGGCATGGAAGAGTTGACCAGCCAGCTGCAGGGCATGTTCGCCAACCTGGGCCAAGCGCGCAAGAAGGCGCGCAAGCTCAAGGTCAGGGAAGCACTCAAGGTCTTGACCGATGAAGAAGCCGGCAAACTCATCAACGATGAGGAACTCAAGACCCGCGCGATCCACAACGTCGAGCAAAACGGCATTGTTTTCATCGACGAGATCGACAAGATCGCCAGCCGTTCCGAGAGCCAGGGCGCGGATGTTTCGCGGCAGGGCGTGCAGCGCGACCTGCTGCCACTGGTCGAGGGCACCACGGTCACCACCAAGTACGGCATGATCAAGACCGACCATGTGCTGTTCATCGGGTCGGGCGCGTTTCACTACGCCAGGCCCTCCGACCTGATTCCCGAATTGCAGGGGCGCTTCCCGATCCGCGTCGAGCTCGAATCCCTGGGGGTTGCCGAGTTCGAGCAGATCCTGACCGCCACCCATGCCTCGCTCACCAAGCAATACGAGGCCCTTTTGGCCACCGAGAAAGTAAGCTTGAATTTCACGCCAGAAGGTATCCGGCGCTTGGCCGAGATCGCCTTCGCGGTCAATGAGAAGACCGAAAACATCGGCGCGCGCCGGCTCTATACCGTGATGGAAAAGCTGCTCGAAGACATCTCGTTTGAAGCCGCCAAATCCGAAGGCGCCACCCTCACAATCGATCCGGCCTATGTCGAATCGCGGCTGGGCGAATTGTCGCAATCCGAAGACCTGGCGCGCTACGTGTTGTAGACTTTGCCAATGCTTGCCTTGCTCCGCATGCGGTTTTTCACCCTGGCCCTGATGGTCGCCGTGCTGCAGGCCGGCTTGCCGGTGCTCGCCTACGCCAAGATGGCTCAGGAAAACGGCCTGACCCAGGAGATCTGTTCGCCGTCGGGCGTAAAGAAGATCGTTTTCGGTGCCGACGGCAGCGTGCAAGAGGCTGCTTCCGACAGCGCGCATGGCGAGCATTGCCAGTTGTGCGCAACCGGTGGCACCACGCCGGTTTCCACCCTGATCCAATTTCATGAAAGCGCCCGCAACCCGGGCGCCCTCCGCGTCGGCCAGACCTGCTACCAGGCAGGCGCGGTCATCACCACCCCGCCCGCCACCGGGCCGCCTTCCCGCTCCTGAACCTCCCTTAGTCGCCGGCACGGCTACCTCAGCCGTCCGCCTTCCCTGGTTCACTCCGCGCAATGCCAATCGCCGTCGCCCCAGACGGGTGTGGCGCGCGGTTTCGTCTGGAGCACACATGCAAGTACCTCTTCGCCGCAACGGCATCGCTGCCGCGCTCGCCACAGCCAATCTGGCTTCCCGCACCACCTTCGCAGTCGCATTCATCACCCTGCTGCCCGCCCAGACCCATGCGCAACAGGAACTCCCCGAAGTTCGCGTTTCCGGACGCCAGGACACGCTGGGCCGCCCACCACTTGACACGCCGATCGGCACCGGCAGCCGTCTCGGCCTGAGCGCCCGCGAAACGCCAGGCTCGGTGACCCTGATCGATCGCTCGAACATCGAGCAACGTGATGCCCGCAATACGCAGGAATCGCTCATCGCAGCGCCGGGCCTGCATGCCTCTCCAAC
Organism: Burkholderiales bacterium; assembly: GCA_040382235.1. Taxonomy (GTDB): domain Bacteria; phylum Pseudomonadota; class Gammaproteobacteria; order Burkholderiales; family JAEUOS01; genus JAEUOS01. The sequence goes on along the minus strand of JBEIFV010000022.1, from coordinate 19,870 downwards.
CGCGGCACCACCCGGTTTCGCCGGCTATGTAGCGATGCGCGGCTTCTCCGGTTCGCAAATCACGCAGCTTTTCAACGGCATCACCGTGCAATACGACGCCATCGCCGCACGGCCGATCGATTCGTGGATGCTCGACCGGGTCGAGGTGCTGGGCGGGCCTTCGAGCTACCTGTATGGCAGCGGCGCGGTGGGCGGAACCATCAACTACGTAAGCCGGGTCGCGTCGCGCGAAACGCTGAACCAGGACGCCTACTTGTCCTACGGCTCGTTCAATACCACGCGCGCGGCCTACGGTCTCAATGTCGCACTGGGCGGCAACGAGGCCACGAACTGGTTGCGCGTAGACGTGAGCCGCCAGCAATCCAGCGGCTACGTCAACCCGGGCCAGTCGGAGTCGAACGCCCTGAGCTTCTCGCTGTTGTCGGATATCACGCGCAATTTCTCGCATACCCTGGCCTACGAGAGTTATGACGAAAAGCGCTTGCCCTATTGGGGCACGCCACTGAAGCGGCCGGCCACCGATGGGGTGTTCGATCCGGCGACCGCGCGCATCAACTACAACGTCGGCGACGGCCTGTACGGCAACCAGATACGCTGGCTGCGCTCGATCGCGGAAATCAAATTGTCGGACCAAACCAGCCTGACCAATACCTTCTACGGTTACGATGCCGAGCGCTTGTACCGCAACGTCGAGGTGTATCGCTGGAACGCGGCCAACACCGCGATCGAACGCGGCAGCCTACTCGCCCAGCGGCACGGCCATCGCCTGCTCGGCAACCGCTTCGAGTTTGCCCACAAAAGCAACCTGTTGGGGCGCGAAAGCCATTGGGCCGGCGGTCTTGACATCAGCATGAACCGGCAGACCACCTACCCGTATTCGGCCAGCAACATCACGCCGACCACCGGCGCGGCGCTCGACACGGTCAACCCATACTCCCCCAACACGCGCAGCTTCTTCGCAGTCGCCGCAGGGGTGCAGGATGCCACCAATCCGCAACGTGAAAACCGCATCAAGTCGGCTGCGCTATTCATCGAGAACCGCACCCGCTTGACTCCGCAGCTGAGCCTGGTCGCAGGCCTGCGCCAGGACCGTATCGAAGTGGGCATCCAGACCCGGCGCGCGCCAGTCGCTGCTCCCATCGTGCTGGAGCCGGCGTTCTTCGAGATCAACTACACCGCCACCACTGGACGCCTGGGTGCGGTCTATGACTTGAGCCAGAACGCCAACCTGTACGTGCAGTACAGCACCTCGGCCGACCCTGCCGCCGGCATCCTGACCACCGGTACCTTCGCGCAATTCCAGAACTTCCCGCTGACCACCGGCACCCAGTGGGAAGTCGGCTCGAAGTTCGATTTCTGGGACAAGCGCGCTTCGGCGACCCTGGCCGCCTATCGCATCGTGCGCCGCAACCTGACCCTCGCCGATCCGGCCAATCCCGCAGGTCCGCCGCTTGCCGTCGGCCAGCAATCGGCGTCGGGCATCGAGGCCAGTGTCGGCGCGAAAATCTCGCCGGCCTGGCGCGTGCAGGTCAATGCCGGCTATGCGAACGCCAAGTTCGACACCTTCACCGAGAGCGTAGCCGGGGTCGCAGTCTCGCGCGCCGGCAACACCCCGGCCAACACGCCGAAGCTGGTGGCCAACGCCTGGCTCACCTGGAGCGGTGCGCCCGGCTGGGAAGCCGGTGCCGGCTACCGCCATGTCGGCTCGGTCTATTCCAATGCCGCCAACGTGCTGACCGCGCCCGGCTACCAGCTGCTCGACCTATTCGCCAGCTACAAGCTCAATCGCAACGCCAGCATCACCGCACGCGTGCGCAACGCCACCGACAAGCTTTACGTATCGAACGTCACCGGCAATGCGCTTTACATCTTCGGCGAGCCGCGCAGCGTCGAGCTGGCCCTGCGCGCATCGTTCTGAGTGGCGACGGACAGGTGGCGACATCATGAAACGCTTGCTTTACCTGGTGCACCGCTGGAGCGGTATCGCGCTGTGCATCGTCATGGCGCTCTGGTTCTTCTCCGGTGTGGTGATGATATACGTGGGGTATCCGAAGTTGACGCCTGCGGAGCGTCTCGCGCACCTGCCAGCGTTGGCGCTGGGGGGTTGCTGCATCGCCCCTCAAGCAGCGCTGGCAGCCGCGAAAATCGCAGCGCCAGCCGATGAAGTGCGTCTCGCAACAGTGGCAGGTGTACCGACTTACCTGCTGCGAAAAGGGCGCGACGCCTGGTTCGCAGTCGATGCGCGCGACGGCACGCTGCGCGCAAGCCCGAGCCGGGAGCAAGCCATTGCCGCCGCCCGCGAGTTCGCACCCGAAAGCATGCCGACGCATCTCGGCATGGTGGTCGAAGACGCCTGGACCAACTCGCGCGCGCTGGATGCGCACCGCCCGCTGCACAAGATCGCGATCAACGATGCAAGCGCCACCGAGCTCTACGTTTCCTCGCGTACCGGCGAAGTGGTGCGCGATTCGACGCGCGTCGAGCGCACCTGGAACTACGTGGGTGCCTGGCTGCACTGGCTGTACATGTTTCGCGGCAACTGGTTCGATGCCGCCTGGGCCGAGATCGTGATCTACAGCTCGCTGGCCGGTACCGTGATGGCCTTCATCGGCACCTGGATCGGCATCCTGCGCTGGCGCATCCGCGACGTCTACCGCAAAGGGGGCTCGCATATCCCGTATCGCGAATTCTGGATGCGCTGGCATCACATCCTGGGACTGGCGTTTTCGGTGGCAACCATCCTGTGGGTGTTCAGCGGCCTGATGTCGATGAACCCGTGGAAAGTGTTCACGCCAGGCCACCGCGGCCACGACCACACCGCATTCGCCGGCGGCAAGCTCGATCTTGCAGCCTTCAAGCTCACTCCCAAGGGCGCGCTGGAGCAGGCCGACGCGTCTTTCGATGCGGTCAAGGAGCTGCAATGGCATTGGTTCGACGGCCAGCCGTGGGTCATCGCCTACAACGCGGCCGGGCGCACCCTGGCACTGGACGGTGCCAGCCGTTCCGCGCCGCGCGCAATGTTCGATTTCGACGATCTGGCGCGGGCCGCGGCGAAAGCCATGCCAGGCGCCAAGGTCCTGCGGGTGCAGGTGCTGCGAGAGTACGACAACTGGTACATCGACCGCGCCCCCCACACCATGCTGGGCCATATCGAGCGGCGCCTGCCGATGCTGCGCGTGGAATTCGACGACGCCGCCAACACCTGGTTGCATGTCGATCCATATACCGCCACGATTCACAACCGGATCGACACCCATGCACGCTGGAAGCGCTGGCTATTCACCGCCTTCCACAGCTGGGACCTGCGCGGCCTGATCGATCGGCGGCCACTGTGGGACGTGCTGATGATCGGCTTTTCGCTGGGTGGATTCGCGCTATGCGTGACCAGTGCGGTGATCGCCTGGCGGCGCCTGAAGCGCTACGGCCGCGGCATGCTGTCCAGGCGTCCCCGGCGGTCGCCGGGTTCACCAGGATCCGGTGCTTTGGTTGAATGACCGTGAAGCACGCACGCGAGGCACGGAGCAAGGCATGAGTCCGCTGCGCAAGGGATTCGCCATCGCCATGCTGGCGCATGCCGCGGCATTGATGCTGCCTCTGCCGCCGCGACCCGCGCCAACAGCCGCGGCACAGCGGGAACCCATGCATGCGGCCCTCAGGCTCATGCCGGCGGTATCGCATCCGGGCCACCGGCAGCAAGCGCCGACGGAGGAGTCGCGCACGACGCCGGAAGAGACCAGCCCTCCCATTCGGCGTCGCCCGACGCCGGCAGCACCTTTGCCGGAGAACCTGCCGACGGCGCAGGTATTGGCATCGCCTTCGACTTCGCCACCAACGGCAAGCACCATGAAGCACCAGCCCGTGCCGGCCGCACAGGGTGAATCATTCCCCGAACCCGCCGCAAACGCGCAAGCGCCCGCACCGCGAGTCGCGATCAGCGAAGGGTTGCTGTCACCGCGGCTGCCCGAACACCCCACCGCCAGCGGCGTGGAGTACCTGCGTTCACCGCAACCCAGGTATCCGTCGCTTGCCCGACGCTTGGGCGAGACCGGCAAGGTTATGGTGCGTGTTCTGGTCGGCATCGATGGCCTGCCGCAGCGGGCCGAGATCCATGTAAGCAGCGGCTCTGCCAGTCTCGACGATGCGGCACTCGAGGCCACCTTGCGCGCATTGTTCAAACCATATCTGGAAGGCGGGCGACCAGTGATGGTGTGGGCTCTCGTGCCAATCCGCTTTTCGCTCGATGGCTAAGACTTGTCGGCAAACCGCTGAACAAGCCCCTGGAATAGGGATTCTCGAACAAAGGGTTGTTTCGATTCAACGTGTTGCAACAGCGGCTTTCGCGGCCTACGGGCTTGTTCAATGTTTCCTTAGCAGGCATTTCCTGTCGTATCGATAGAATTACCCACAAGCAGCAAACTCACGGAGAAGAATCATGAAAAAACGTATCGTCATCCTCGCAGCGGCCGGCGCCGCCCTCTTCATCGGCAACGCCGCGGCGCAGGTCAGCGTCAAGGACCCCTGGGTGCGCGCCACGGTGCCCCAGCAAAAGGCCACCGGCGCCTTCATGCAGCTTGAAACCAGGCAAGCCACCCGCCTGATTGAAGCGCGTTCCCCGGTCGCCGGCGTGGTCGAAATCCATGAAATGAAAATGGAAAACAACGTCATGAAAATGCGGCCGATCAATGGCCTCGATGTGCCAGCCGGCAAGGCGGTCGAATTGAAGCCTGGGGGCTATCACGTGATGCTGATGGACCTAAAGGAGCAGATGAAGGAAGGCGCGAGCGTGCCGGTGACGCTGGTGTTTGAAGGCGCGGACAAGAAACGCGAGACGGTGGAAGTCAAGGCAACGGTGCGCTCGCTCACCGGCGCTGCCGCAAAGAAAGATCCCCACGAGGGCCACAAACACTGATGCCGTTTGCACCCATGCCGCCGGCAACCCCGAGGACGTGCAGCAGGTGGGTGCGCACGCTGGCCGGCGCATGTGCCCTGGCGGCGGCGATGACCGCCCAGGGTGCATGGGAATGGCCTCTGCCCGCCTGGGTGCCGCGGCCGCTGGTGCCGGCGGACAACCCGATGTCGACTGAAAAGGTCGAGCTTGGCCGAGTGCTTTTTTACGATGCGCGCCTGTCAATCAACGGCGCGATGTCCTGCGCCACCTGCCATCAGCAAAAGGCCGCCTTCACCGATGGCCGCAAAGTGGCCATCGGCGCCACCGGCGCTGCGCACCCGCGCAATGCCATGGGGCTTGCCAACATCGCCTACTTCCCGGTGCTCACCTGGGCTGACCCGACCCAACTGAGGCTCGAAGCGCAGGCCCTGGTGCCGATGTTCGGCGAGCATCCGGTCGAGATGGGCTTGGCCGGCAAAGAGCAGGACCTGATACGCCTGCTGCGCCGCGACCCGCGCTATGAGCGCCTGTTTCGTGCGGCATTCGCGGCCGACCCCGACCCGTACACGCTGCAAAACCTTACGCGCGCCCTTGCCACCTTCCAGCGTTCGCTGGTCTCGTTCGATTCAGCCTACGATCGCTATCGCTTTGGCGGTCGGCGCGACGCAATTTCGAACCCGGCCAAACGCGGCGAGAGACTCTTTTTCAGCGAGCGCCTGGCCTGCTTTCACTGCCACGGCGGCGTCAATTTCACCGATGCGGTAACGCATGAAAGGCTGGAAAAGCCCGAGCTCGGCTTCCACAACACCGGGCTCTACAACATCGATGGTCGCGGCGCCTATCCAGCCAACAACCCGGGGCTCATCGGCAGCACCGGCCGAGCGGCGGACATGGGGCGCTTTCGCACGCCGAGCCTGCGCAATGTGGCGGTGTCCGCCCCCTACATGCATGGTGGTTCGATCGCCACCTTGAGCGGCGTGATCGACCACTATGCCGCCGGTGGCCGCCGCATCGAGGCCGGGCCGGAGCGTGGTGTCGGTGCGGCCAATCCCTACAAGAGCGGCTTTGTCAAAGGCTTCCGTCTCTCCGTACGCGACAAGGCCAATCTGATCGCATTTCTCGAATCCCTGACCGATCACGCCTTTCTGGCCAACCCTGCGCACGCCGATCCGGCGGCTCAAGACGGACCCGCGGCGCGCGCTTTCGGGAAACCGCGGCCGTGAGGATTTCTACTCCTTTTCGTCACTTTGCCAACCCTCGGCACATTTGCGCAAAACCAATACACAGTCACTGCGCACAAGGGAACTGAGAAGAAGGGGCCAATCGCGCTGCAATCGAGCGCATGAGTTCCCGACCGCCTCACCGATAATGGAGTATGACCATCCATCTGCCTGTTCGACCGCCTCCGGTACTGCCCGCGCGCCGTACCTTGCTCAAGGTCGGCATTGCCGGCGCCAGCCTGTTTGTGCCGGGTGCCCCGGCGCTGATTTGGGCACAAACCCCGCAGGGCCCGCAACTGCTGAAGCTGCCGAAAATCGCCCTGGTCATCGGCAATGCCAAGTACCGCCAATCGCCCCTGAAGAACCCGGTCAATGACGCCCGCGCCATCGGTGAATCCCTGATCGCGCTGGGGTTTGATGTCACCGTGCGTCTCGAAACCGACCGGCCGGCGATGACAAGCGCGATCAGCGCCTATGTAGATGCGCTCGCCCAGCGCAAATGCGTGGGCCTGTTCTACTACGCCGGCCACGGCATCCAGCTTGCCTGGAGGAACTATCTGTTGCCCATCGACGCCAATGTCGAATCGGCGGCCGACGTGCAACAGCAGGGCTTCGAGCTCAATTCGCTGATCGCCGGCCTCACCCGTGCAGCCAACCCGATGAATCTGATCATTCTCGACGCCTGCCGCGACAATCCCTTTGGCGCGGGCAAAACGCCCGAGCAAAAGGGGTTGTCGCAGATGGATGCACCGATCGGCACCCTGCTCGCCTATGCCACCGCGCCCGGCAATACCGCCAGTGACGGCAGCGGCGCCAACGGCCTGTACACCGAAAACCTGCTCAAGGAAATGCAGGTCAAGGATGCCAAGGTCGAGGACGTGTTCAAGCGTGTGCGATTGGCGGTACGGCGTGCCTCGCAGGGCGCGCAGATTCCCTGGGAAAGCACTTCGCTGGAAGACGATTTCTATTTCCTGCCGCCCGGCGCGGTGCGCGCGCCAGACGACGCCGAGAAGGCGCGTCTGTTCACCGAAGAACTGGGGGTGTGGGAATCGATTCAGGGCGCGGCGGCGGCCACGCCCTTCGAGACCTATCTGCGGCGCTTTCCCAGCGGCCGCTTTTCCGAACTCGCGCAGTTGCGCCTGGACCAGTTGCTCACCCTCGAGGGGGAAAAGCCGGTGCGGATCGCGGCGGCCACCGGCAATCCATTCACGGCCGGCACCGCGCGCGCCGATACCGCGTTTCGCCTGGGCGATACCTACACGCACCGGGTATTCGACCGCGGTACCGGTGCAGAATTGGCCCGACGGGTGCAGACGGTCACGCAGATCGGCGACAACGAAATCGTTTTCAACAACGGCCAGGCCGCGACCGATCTGCTGGGCAATCCCAAGCGCACGCCGGATGGCCGAAAATTCACCGACGCCCAGTTCCAGCCGCTTGAGTATGCGGTGGGCAAGCAATGGACCACGCGCTTTCGCCTGGTCAACCAGAACGGTGTGGAGATCGATACCGAGTTCAGCTTTCGGATCGTCGGGCGCGAGCGTATTGCCGTGCCGGCGGGATCTTTCGATTGCTATCGCATCGAGGGCAAGGGCATCAGCCGGCCGCTGCATGGCCCCTTCAGCGCCACACTGCTCAACCACTACTGGATGGCTCCGTCACAGTGCAGGCGCGCCATCAAGAACGAAATCGAGCGCATCAGCTACGGGCCGCGCGGCCGCGAAGTTCTGGAAAACAACCGGCTGGAACTCGAATCGTTCAAGCAAGCCTGAGAACGCCCCTGCGCGCCGCGGGCGCGGTCGAACTCAACGATTGAGGAACATCAGGCGCTCGAACAATTCGCCTTCCGCGGTTTTGCGCGCGTCGATACGCGACACCCTGCCCTGCGCCACGTCGGCCAGCGAGTATTGATGCGGCGCCAGCCGCAGGGCCCGCAACACAAGCACCTTGAGACTGCCGGCGTGGCCGACGATGCCAATGCGCTCGTGACCGGCGGCGAAGGCGGCATCGAGAATGGCCTCATAGAACTCGCTGACACGCCCCCACATGGCCATGAAGTTCTCGCCATTGGGCGGCGCGCAATGCACAATGTCGCCGGTCCACTTTTCGGTTTCGTGGCGCGGCAAATCGCTCCACAGGCGGCCCTCCCAGTCGCCGAAGTCAAGCTCATGCAGGCGGCCGTCCACGCCCGCCAGGGAGCCGCCGGTGTGCGCCACCAGCCGCTCAGCCAGGCGCGCGCAGCGCGAGGCCGGGCTCGAATAGAACGCCATGCCGGCCGGCAGGTGATCTGCGATTTGCGGGATGCGCGCGCTGAACTCCGCTTCGTCCAGCGGCACATCGGTACGGCCGTAGCAGGTGCCTTCGGGCACGCCGGGCCGGGTATGGCGGATCAGGTAGATTTCCAACGCGTTATCCAATCAGGTTTCAGTTGGCCGGCGCCGCCTCGAAGCCCAGCAACAGGCCGACGGCGAACAGGTAGAACACGACTTCGGCCACCTGCTGTGCGGCCCCCAGGCAATCGCCGGTATAGCCGCCAATGCGCCGCCTGAAGTAGGCGCCCGCCGCCCACGCCGCCAGGCCCACCGGCAAGGTGCCCAGCGCCAACCACCAGCCGTTCTCAAACAGCCGCGCCACAAGAGCGAAAGGGAAAGCGGTGATCGCCAGCGCCACCATGAATGCACCACCCGAGATGCCATCTGCCAGCGGTTTGGCCTTGGGACCGATGTCCACCCGCACATAGTCGAGAAAGCGCATCAGGCCCACCGAGGCGGTGCGCGAAAGCGTGTGGCCGATCACCAGAACCCAGGCCACCAGACCGGCCTCGCCGGTTTCTGCCAGCGCGCCCAGCGTGGTGAATTTCAACAGCAGCATCAGCATGATGCCGATCGCGCCGAATGCCCCTACCCGCGAATCCTGCATGATTTCCAGCACCCGCTCGCGCGTGTAACCACCACCGAAGCCATCGCAACTATCAGCCAGGCCGTCTTCGTGAAAGGCGCCGGTCATGAGGATGGTGGCGATCATCGACAGGACCACGGCGACGGCCGGGGTGAATAGCCAGGTACCGGCGAGATACGTGGCAGCCGCGACAACGCCCACGGCCATGCCCACCAACGGAAAGTAGCGCGCCGAACCGCGCAGCATTTCAGGGCTGTAGCCCACCCAGGCGGCGAGCGTGGCGGGCAGGGGCACGCGGGTGAAGAACACCCATGCGGTAAGGAAAAGACGAAGCTCTTGTGTCAAACGGCTGGTTCAATCGCGTCGGAACGATTTGCGATTGTATCGGCGTGCCAAGCGTCGTATTGCTGCCGAACCGCCAACGCGATCATGCGCAAGCCGGCGGCAGCGCCTCACCCGCGCCATGCTTCAACGGGAATTCATGCCCCTGGGTTCCCCTGCACCGATGTCGGCACAGGCGTCTAGTGCAAGCAGGCGTGAGTATTCATCGACCGTCACAATCACGCCGACCGTGCGCTCGCCTTCAACCAATCGCGCCGGGCCATCGCGCGTCGCATCTTCGACAGCGGCGATGCCGCGACGCTTGAGTTCCCTGCTGGTCAGAATGTTCATGGAAGGCCACCTTGTTTGCCGTTCTTGCCCTTGGTCTTGGTAGATGCGCGATCTCTACTTCAGCGGCGATGAAATTGCATCAATTCCGCCTCGCAATCATGAACTTTCCTCCCGCATGCGATCCTCGCCACTACCGGCTATCGCGCTATCCGCAGCAGGCCCGAAAGCCCACGCCAATGCGCATAGAGGCGCTCGCACATGTCTTCCGGCAAGCCGGAATCCCGCATGATCGCCGGCCACTCCTTGCGCGCGGCGGCCACGGTCTCCCTGACTATGCCAAGCACGAACTTCGGCGGGGCTTCCATGCGCCGTGCGAGCCGGTCGAAATGCGACTCGTCGATGGCTTCGAAGCGCTTTTCTCCAGCCAGGTTGAGCGCCAGACTGTCGTTATGCACGTAGTGAATGGTCGATAGCAGGTCGTATACCGGCGCCAGTTGAGGGTTCACCTTGTCTGCGTAGATCACCGACCAGTTCTTGAGATGGGCGTCACCGTTGCCGATCAGGATGTTCACGGCCAGTCGCCGCACGAATTCCGCGAGTTGCGGGAACCGGTTGGGAAAGAGGTCGAAAATCAGTCTGCCGACAGTGTCGTAGTTGGTTGCCTTGTATTCCTGGTCGGCATACACGTTGAATACTTGTGCGAAGTCCTCGACATGGACCCGGCCTACTGCGGTGCGGTCATAGCGCTTGACGGCGTAGGCGAGGGTCTCGCGGCTCAGTATCGAAAGGCCCTTGATGCCACCCGGATCGACAGCATCGATGTTCACCAATTTGACGTCGGGCGTCTGTATTCCGGCGGCGGCCGCCAGGCGCATCATCGTGTATTCGTTCCGCGGGACGTTGCTGTGGACCGGATGTGGTGGCTTGACGATCCATTCCTCATCACCTTCCTCCAGCAGGAAACGCCCGCCGCGCTCGATCATCGAGAACTTGAGTTGCGATCCACCCAACGAGAACTTTATCGAGGTGTCGGCGACGCCCGGTTCGGCGCCGAGCCGGTAGCTGGCGGCGGCGGGCGGCAACTGATTTGCCGGAAGCGCGCGCACCGCACCGGGCAGGCTGGTGCCCAACGCCGCGAGGATGTCGAATTCGTGGTCGCGGTGAATCTTCAAGTGCTTAACCATGTACTCCCGCAGCACGCCCTCGGGCAGCAGGTTGCTGAAGAACGGCGGCAACTTCATGCGGCTCGAATGAATTTCGCGCAGGCGGCGCACGGTCGCTTCTTCGTCGCCGGGAGTCCCTGCCCATAGGCTCAGAGTCGGACGGCCGGCTCCCAGATCGATGTAGCTATCGTCAAAGGCGAACAGGTTCTTGCCGTCCTGAAAACCGGTGAGGTAGCCCACCAGGACATCACCCAGCAGTATCTTGAGGACGCGTGCATCAGTCATTCGATCGCGCTTCGTCCTGCTGTTCGTCGTCCTTCACCTGGTAGCGTTCGAGCAATGACGGCGAGGGGTCCGAAAGCGTCAACATGCGTTTGGCCTGGAGCCAAGATTCAAGTTTTGCCGCGTCTTCGCGGGCAACCGGCATTAAGTCCAGATCGAGCGCCTGCGCCAGCTTCTGGAGTGTTGCGAGCGTGACGTCGCTCCCGCGCTCAAAGAGCGACACCTGCCGTTGCTGAATCCCGCTTCTGCGCGCGATCTCGAGTTGCGACAGGCCCAATGCAAGCCGACGCGCTCGAATGATCTGATGGATATCGGCCTTCATTCAATGCCCAAAAAATATAATGTTACATTCTTGATGCCTTAAAATGTATTAAATATACACTCAATGCCTTCAAATAATTTCCATACAGCTTGATCTGAATCGATCTGCGGAAACGCGCCATGGCTGCTTAGCCTCTTCGTGCCGTGTTGTGCATGACCGGATTCCTTGCGCATGCACGCGCGACCCGTTAAGGGCTTTATTCATGTCTCGGGCTCAAGCAACGCATCGCCATTGGCTATAATTTCCGATTACCAACCGCGCCACCGACCCACCTTTCGGCGCTCCTCCCATGCTCCCCGCAGTAAAACTCGAAATCGTCGCAGCCTTCGAGGCGGCGCTGGCCGCGACCGCCGGCATTGCGGCCGCCGACATGCCCGCCATCGCCCTGGAGCGCCCCAAGATCGCCTCCCACGGCGATCTGGCCTGCAATGTGGCGCTGCAGCTGGCCAAAAAACTGAGGCAAAACCCGCGCGAACTGGCTTTGTCCGTGACCGCCGCCCTGCTGGCCCAGCCCGGCGGGGTGATCGAAGCGGCGGAAGTGGCCGGCCCCGGCTTCATCAACCTGCGCATCCGTGCCGCGGCCAAACTGGGCGTGGTGCGTGAAGTGTTGGCCAACGGCGCGCGCTTTGGCCACGCGGCACCCGGCAGTGCCGGGCCGGTGCTGGTCGAGTTCGTCTCTGCCAACCCCACCGGGCCGCTGCACGTGGGCCATGGCCGCCAGGGTGCGCTGGGAGATGCCCTCGCTTCCCTGTTCGAAGCCTGCGGCCACACCGTCACGCGCGAGTTCTACTACAACGACGCCGGGGTCCAGATCGCGAACCTGGCTTTATCGGTACAGGCGCGCGGTCGCGGCTTCAAGCCGGGCGATGCGCAGTGGCCGGAGGCGGCCTACAACGGCGAATACATCGCCGATATCGCCGCCGACTTTCTGGCCCGCACACCGGTCAAGGCGGCCGATGTCGAAGCCACGCCCTCGGGCAACCCGGACGATCTGGAATCGATCCGCAAATTCGCGGTCGCCTACCTGCGCCACGAACAGGACATCGATCTGCGCATCTTCGGTGTGCGCTTCGACAATTACTACCTCGAATCCTCGCTGTATGCAGAGGGCAAGGTGGAGGAAACCGTGGCTGCGTTGAAGGCCGCCGGCAAGACGTACGAAGACGGCGGCGCGCTGTGGCTCAGGAGCACCGACTACGGCGACGACAAGGACCGGGTGATGAAAAAATCCGACGGTTCCTACACTTATTTCGTGCCGGATGTGGCCTATCACGTGGCCAAGTGGCGGCGCGGCTTCGCACGGGTGGTCAATGTGCAGGGATCGGACCACCACGGCACCATCGCGCGCGTGCGCGCCGGCCTGCAGGCGGCCAATCTCGGTGTGCCGGCGGGTTACCCGGATTACCTGCTGCACAAGATGGTCACGGTGATGAAAGGCGGCGAAGAGGTCAAGCTTTCCAAGCGCGCCGGTTCCTACGTGACGCTGCGCGACTTGATCGAGATGTCCGGCGGCGGCGCCGGCGAAGCCGAACGTGCGCGCGGGCGGGATGCGGTGCGCTTTTTCCTGATTTCGCGCAAGGCCGATACCGAGTTCGTGTTCGACGTCGACCTGGCCCTGAAGAATACCGACGAAAACCCGGTGCACTACGTGCAGTATGCGCATGCGCGCATCTGCAGCGTGTTGCGTGCCTGGGATGCGCAATGGCATGCACGGCTGGGCGAGCTTGCCGGCAGCGACCTGGCGCCGCTCGCGCACGAGCGTGAGCTCGCATTGGCGCAGAAACTGGCCGAGTTTCCCGAGGCGATATACACCGCCTGCCGCGACCTGGCACCGCACGACCTGACCTTCTACGTGCGCGACCTGGCCGCCGGCTTTCATGCGCTCTACAACGAGCGTGAGCTGCGGGTCTTGAGCGCGCCTGAAGGGGTTAAACTAGCACGCTTGGCGTTGTATGCCGCCACCGCGCAGGTGATTCGCAACACGCTGGCCCTGCTGGGCGTATCGGCGCCCGAGCAGATGTGAGCAAACCTCCTTCCATCCACATGGCACAACGCGACTACAAGCCCAAGAGCACTATCGGCAGCATCAAACGCAAGCATGCCGGTGGCACCCTGGTCGGCATCGTCATCGGCTTGATGCTCGGCCTGTTGCTGGCGGTGGGCGTCGCCTTCTATCTCAACAAGGGCCCCAAACCCTTTGCCGATAAAACCGGCCGTGGCGAGAAATCCGCGGCAAAAGGCAACGCCGCCGACAGCTCCGACCCCAACAAGCCCCTGTACGGCAAGGATGCCAAGACCGGCGACGCCAAAAGCGGAACCGCGGCCAAGGAAGGCGAGAAGCGCTTTTCGTTCTACGAAATCCTGCCCGGCAAGGAAGAGGTGATCGATCCCAAGAAGGCGATCGAAGCGGCCAAGCAGGAAGCGAAGGCCGCGCCTGCCAGGCCCGGCGAGGCCGCACCGGCGGCGCCCAAGGAAACCTATTTCCTGCAGGCTGGGGCTTTCGGCTCGGCAGGCGACGCCGATAACCAAAAGGCCAAACTCGCATTGATGGGCTTCGAGGCCAAGGTTGAGAGCGTCGACATCGAAGGCAAGGGCACAATGCACCGGGTACGATTGGGGCCCTACGGCCTGCTCGACGACATCAATCGGGTACGGGCGACGCTGACGCAAAACGGCGTCGACGCCTCGCTGATTCGCCTCAAGGAACCCCAGAAGCAATAACCTTGTCAATTCCGGTAGGCATGGCCTGGCCATGCAACGATTCCCCGGTAACGGGAGGTTTTGTATGCGGCTACTGAAAATTGCGATCTTTTGGGGCATCCTGGCTTTCGCCGGCGCGGCTGCCGCGCAAATTCGATCCTCTCTACCGTACCGCACCGTAGACCCTGTGCTGCCGCCGGTCTCGGGGCTCTTGGGCGACAGCCCGAAAGACAAGATCGAGGTGCTGCAGTTCTTCTACTACGGCTGCCCGCACTGCTTCGATCAACAACCCCTGATCGAGGACTGGCTGCTGAAAAAGCCGGCGGATGTGGAGTTCCGCTACCTGCCGGCGCTGCGCGACGACAAATGGCTGACCCTCACCCGTGCCTATTTCGCACTCGACAAGCTGGGTCACGCGCGGCGCCTGCATCGCCCGGTTTACGACGTGATCAATTTCGACGGCGTCATGCTGTCGGACGAGCAAAAGTTGTTCGACTGGGTGGCGCGCAATGGCGTGGACCGCGCACGCTTCATCGAAGCCTTCAACTCGGACGAAAACCGCGCCTTGGTCGATGCGGCACGTAAATTGACCGTCGCATACAACATCCGCGCCACTCCCACCATGGTGGTGGCGGGCAAGTACCTGTTTTCCAGCGGCCAGGCAGGCAGCCACTTTGAAGCAATGAAACTGCTGGACCAATTCATCGATTTGGCCCGACGCGAGCGCAAATAGCGTGCGCGGCCAAGCCCATCCTTGCAATCCATAGGGAGCACCAGCATGTATCCACAGCGCAGAAAATTCATCGGCACCCTGGCCGCCGCCGCCGGTACCGCAGCAGCACCCGCGTTCGCCCAGCGCCGCGCACCGGATGCCGGCATCGACTACAAGGTACTCGATGCCCCGCAGGCGCTCGAAACTGCGGGCAAGATCGAGGTGATGGAGTTTTTCTGGTACGGCTGCCCGCATTGCAACGCGTTCGAGCCGCCCTTGTCGGCCTGACTCAAGCGCCTGCCCAATGATGTGGCTTTCCGACGCCTGCCGGCGCAGTTCAACGCGCTCTGGGCGCAGCATGCCAAGCTTTATTACGCGCTCGAGGCGGTGGGCGCCATCGAGAGCTCGCACCGAAAGGCGTTCGAAGCCATCCACGTCGGCGGCATGCAGTTGTCGCAGGAACCGGAAATGATCGACTGGGCCGCCAAGAACAGCGTAGATCGCGACCGTTTCGCCAGCGCGCTGCGCTCCGAAGGTGTGGCCGCCAAGATGGTCGCCGCGCGCAATGCGCTGATCGCCTACAAGATCGACGGCGTACCGGCAATGGCGGTCAACGGGCGCTTTCTCACCGCGCCGTCCATTGCCGGCAGCCACGAGCGCTGCCTGCAGGTGGTCGACTTTCTCGTCGAGCAGGAGCGCCGCACCAAGCGCGCCTGAGCCGCGCGTTCGGGCCTTGCGGCAGGCCTGGAATCATCGCTCGGGCGAGCCGCCTCGACGCCGGCCCATCCATATGCGCAGACCGCCTACGGATGGCCTACCTGGTTGCCGCCTGCAACCAGCCATCCTCACAATTAGCCGCGCGGCTCTTCACAAGCTCCTCAACGAGGAGCGCGGCAAAGCGCGCGTCGTCCAGGCCATAGGCGCTGTGATTGATGGCCGCGAGCAGCGACAACCGCGCCAGCCGCTCGCCCAAAGTCGATAGCTGCAACCGGCCTTCGATCATCAGCAGGAACGCCAGCGTGACCTTGGCGCCGTTGCGTGCAACGCGTGCAGGATCGGCAATGAAGTAATCGAGCCTGCTGCGCGCACGCCCGAGCGCAGCGGCGACATCGACAAACGGTGCGCCGTGCCCTGGAATCACCAGCCGCGCTTCGAGCGCGGCAATGGCCTCCAATGTGGCGCTTTGCGCCGCGAATGCTTGCGCAGCCTCGCTTGCCGGTGGCAGGGCCGGGAACAGCACGCCGAAGCCATCCTCCCACAGGGCGTCGGCTGCGATCAGGATGCGTTCTTGCTCGCACCACAACATCAGCGAATGCATGTCATGTCCGGGCGATGCGACGGCGCGCCACTCGCAATCACCCAGCATCAACAGCTCGCCGGCGCGGCAGGTGGTGTCGAAGCTGAAGCGCTCGCATTGCTGGCCCATTGGAACCAGATGCAATCCTTGCTCGTCCCACTCACGCACCAGGTCGGCGTCGCCTGCGGGAATGCAAATTTGTGCATCGGGGTAGGCACGCTTGAGCGCCGCGTTGCCGCCCATGTGATCGGCATGGGCGTGGGTATTGAAAATGCGATCCAGCGAGCGCGGCCCGAGTGCGTGGCGCACCAGGGCGAGTGTCTGCTCGGCATGACGCGAGTAACCGGTGTCGACGATATCGGTGGATGCGCCGCCGCAAAACACCACCATGTTGGACGACACCCAGCCGCGCTCGATGACCCGCATCGACGGCGGCAATGCACGCAGACTTTTCAATTGCCGGCGTCCAGAGGGCCCAGGCGGGCGCGCCGCAGGGCCAGTTGCCGCCATACCTCGCGCTTGAATGCTTCGGACGCTCCCGACCAGACGCCGATCTCGTCGATGCTGCGCAGGCAACCGGTACAGTAGGCACCGTCCTCACTCATGCGGCAGATGCTTACGCAAGGCGAGGGTACGCGCGCGTTGGGCGGTGAGTCAAACGAATCGGTCACACGCCCACCCTGGCAGGTTTACCGCTATTCGACGGTATCTTCATCAATACCCACGCGCTCGATCGATGACGCCAACCACGGCCTGGCCGCGTTCGATGCGCCTGATCTTGTCGGCGATCTGCTGCATCGATTCATCCGCCAGGGTCATGGCTGAAATGTGCGGTGTGACGGTGATTCCCGGATGGCGCCAGAGAGCGGAATCCTGCGGCAAGGGTTCCGGAGAAAACACATCGAGCGTGGCGCCAGCCAGATGCCCGGCGTCGAGCAGATCGATCAAGTCCGCTTCGACCAGATGCGCGCCACGCGCGATGTTGACCACGCTGGCACCGCGCGGCAGGGCGGCGAGATTGCCGCGATTGAGAATGCCGCGTGTGGCAGGCGTCAGCGGCAGCAGGCACACCAGCATGTCGGTGCCGGCGAGAAACGCCGCACGCCCTTCGTCGCCGGTGAAACATGCAACGCCCTCGATCGATTTCGGGCTGCGGCTCCAGCCACGCACCGGGAAACCCAGGAGGCGCATGAAGGCCGCGACCCGCGTGCCCAGTACGCCCAGGCCCATGACGCCGATGTTGAACTGCGCCCGCGAGCGCGGGGCAAGGCGCTCCCAGTGTGCGTCCCGTTGCGCCCTTGCGTAGTCGTCGAAGCGGCGCAGATAGTGAAGCGCACACCAGGCGACGTACTCCTCCATCTGCTGCGCCATGCCGGCGTCGTCGAGTCGCACCACCGGCACAGCCAGCGGCAGGTTCGGGTCACCAATCACCGCATCGGCGCCGGCGCCGATGTTGAGAATCGCCTTGAGATCGGGTTGCCCGGCGAAAAAGGCGGCCGGCGGTTTCCAGCACACCGCATAAGTGCAGAGCGGCGCGTGGCCCGGCGCCCATTGATGTATCCGGCCTTCGGGCAGAGCACGCTGCAGGGCCTCGACCCAGGGCAGCGGATCGGGCTCGTCGGCATAAAACAGTACGTCCGGCATGGACTTATTTGGCCGCCTCGAAGCTCACCAACTCCGCACCTTCGGCCACCTGGTCACCGGCGGCGAAACGGAACTCGCGCACCACGCCAGCCGCCGGTGCGGCAATGGTGTGCTCCATTTTCATCGCTTCCATCACCAACAAGGGCGCGCCTTTCTCCACCTTGGCACCAGGCGCGGCTATCAGCGCCAGCACCTTGCCCGACATCGGCGCGCGCAGATGGCCGTCGCCTGCATCGGCATCATCGTCCGCATCCGACAACAGCACCTGCGGATCAGCACGCTCCAGGTCAAAGCGGCGGCCCTGCATGAAAACGGTGCATTTGATGCCGTCGATCACGACACCGGCGTCAATGCGTTCTCCGCCGCAATTGAGGCTCACGCGCCGGCCAGTCGCGGTACCGCTGGCCAGGCCGCCGAAACCTTCGCACATGAGCGTGGCGCCAGCGCGGCCGTATTCGATACTCACCGCTCGGGTCGCCGCGCCGGACTTGAACATCAGCGTGCGGGTGGCTGCCAGGTTCATGCGCCATCCATCGCGCACGTCCCACGGCGAAACTTTCATCGGACCGGTCGCCGGCAAGTCGCCGGCATGCACCATGAACGCGGCAGCGATCAGCGCTTGCGGCGGCAGCGACGGTTCCTGTGGCAGCAATTCGGCCCGATTACGCTCGATTAAGCCGGTATCGAGATCGCCCGATGCGAACGCCTGCGATTCGATCACCCGGCCGAGAAACTCCACGTTGGTCGACAGGCCGGCGATCTCGCATTCACGCAAAGCGGCGGCCATCCCGGCCAAGGCTCGCGCACGGTCTTCGCCCCAGACGATCAGCTTGGCGATCATCGGGTCGTAATTCGGGCTGATGGTGTCGCCACAGCGCACGCCCGAATCGATGCGCACCGCGCCGTGACCATCATCGACCGGCATGCGCATGTGGGTGATGGTGCCGATCGACGGCAGGAAATTTTTCGCCGGATTTTCAGCGTAAATGCGCGCCTCGATGGCGTGGCCGCTGATCGCAAGTTCATCTTGAAGCAGTGGCAAGGGTTCACCGGCCGCCACCCGCAGTTGCCACTCGACCAGATCCAGCCCGGTGATTTCCTCGGTCACCGGATGCTCGACCTGCAGCCGGGTATTCATTTCCATGAAGAAAAACGTGCCGTCCTGGTTGGCGATGAATTCGACCGTGCCCGCACCCACATAGCCCACCGCCATGGCAGCATCGACCGCGGCCTTGCCCATCGCCGCGCGCCGCTCCTCGGTCATGCCCGGCGCCGGTGCCTCTTCCAGCACCTTCTGGTGCCGGCGCTGCACCGAACAGTCGCGCTCGAACAGGTAGACGCAGTTGCCATGGGTATCAGCAAACACCTGGATCTCGATGTGGCGCGGGCGTGTCAGGTACTTTTCGATCAGCACCGCATCGTCGCCGAACGACGAGGTGGCCTCGCGTTTGCACGATGCCAAAGCGGCAGTGAAGTCGGCTGCGTTTTCAACCACCCGCATGCCCTTGCCGCCACCGCCGGCGGAGGCCTTGATCAGCACCGGATAGCCGATCTTGTCGGCCTCGCGTGCCAGCAGCTTGGGATCCTGGTCGCTGCCGTGATAACCCGGAGTCAGCGGCACACCGGCCTTTTCCATCAGCTGCTTGGATTCGGCCTTGAGGCCCATCGCACGAATCGCGGCAGGGGGCGGGCCGATGAATGCCACGCCGGCTTTGGCACAGGCCTCGGCGAAATCCGCGTTCTCGGAAAGAAAGCCATACCCCGGATGAATCGCTTCGGCGCCGGCCTTTTTCGCGATCTCGATGATCAGGTCGCCGCGCAAATAGCTTTCGCGCGCCGGCGCCGGGCCCAGCCGGTAAGCCTCGTCGCAGTCGGCAACATGCTTGGCGTCGGCGTCGGCATCTGAATACACTGCAACGGTACGGATGCCCAGTCCGTGCGCGGTCGCGGCGACGCGGCACGCGATCTCGGTGATCGAAAGCTCGCTCGCCGCCGCCGAGGCCGACATTCGACAGGCGGAGGAGGCCCTCGGCCGCACCGTCATCGCCTCGCCGATGGACGGCATGCTCACCCAGTTGAACGCCGAGGTCGGCGAGCTGGTCGTGGTGGGCACCATGAACAACGCGGGCACG
>JBEIFV010000021.1:0-56172 GCA_040382235.1 Burkholderiales bacterium | reverse complement strand
TCAATACCAAGATTCTGGAAATGGGCAGCCCGCAGCGAGGCGATGTCATGGTGTTTCGTTATCCGGTGGACCCATCACTGGATTACATCAAGCGCGTCATCGGTGTGCCTGGCGACAAGATCGAGTATCAAAACAAGCGCTTGAGTGTCAACGGCGTCGTGTTGCCGACGCGTGCGGAGGCAGATTTCTTGCATCGCGACCGCGCCGCGTATTCGAAACAGTACAGTGAAACACTGGGGGGGCGCACCCACAGGGTCCTCAACGACGAGGACGCACCTGCGTTCATCATGTCCGCCGCGCCGTTCTCCCAGCGCGAAAATTGTATATACAATAATGCTGGCGTCATTTGCACGGTTCCACCCGGGCACTATTTCATGATGGGTGACAATCGCGACAACAGCCTTGACAGCCGGTTCTGGGGGTTCGTGCCCGAGGCGAACATCGTCGGACGAGCGTTCGGAATCTGGATGAACTGGTCGGGTGGACTCAACCTTGACTTGTCCAGAATCGGTGGATTTGATTGACTCATTTGAATTGAGGGGGGCCTTATGAATCGGATGTCCAGCCTTGCGCGCCAGCGCGGTGTCAGCATGCTCGGAATTCTCTTGATATGCATGGTCATCGTTTTCATTGCCGTTGGTGCCCTGAAGGTGATCCCGAGCTACATCGAGTTTCGCAGTATCAAGGCGGCGGCGATCTCTGCCCAGAGCGGTGGCAAGACCGTGATAGAAGTCCAGAAAGCGTTTGACCGCGCGGCAAACATCAACGACATCACAACCGTTGCCGGCAAGGACCTCGACATTACCAAGGAAGGCAACAACATCATCGTTGCCTTCAAATATGAAAAGAAAATTCCGTTGTTCTACAACGTCAGCCTGCTGATCGAGTATGCCGGCAGCAGTGACAATCCGTGAAGTTTGGCGACGCAAGGGCGTTCCCGCGGCTGCGGCGCGCGTTCGTTATCATCGCGCGGCGAACGTGAAGCAGTCGCGCGGCATCGGACGCAGCGGATGCGGCGTATGGCCTGTCACGGGAGCCGCGCGTGGATTCGGCTGAACTCGAGGCGCGCTTAGGCTACAAGTTCGTCACCGCCAAGCTTCTTGGGCAGGCGCTCACGCATCGCAGCCATAGTGCGCCGCACAACGAGCGGCTCGAGTTCCTCGGGGACAGCATTCTCAATTGTGCTGTGGCGCACATATTGTTCGAACGCTACACCAAGCTTGATGAGGGCGACCTCTCGCGTTTACGCTCGAATCTGGTCAAACAGCAGACGCTTTATGAAGTTGCCCAGCGCATCGAACTGGCACCGCACCTGCGACTGGGCGAGGGTGAACTCAAGAGCGGCGGATTTCGCCGGCCCTCGATCTTGGCCGATACCCTGGAAGCATTATTTGGCGCGATCTTTCTGGATGGAGGGTTCCAGTCGGCGCGCCTCACCATCGCGAAGCTGTATCACCCGATTCTTGAGACTGTCGATCCGCAGACCCTTGGCAAGGACGCGAAGACACTGTTGCAGGAATATTTGCAGGGCCGCAAGATCGCATTGCCGACCTATAACGTTGTAGCCACACATGGTGCGGCACACAATCAGGAATTTGAGGTCGAGTGCCTGATTCCGAAGCTTGAAATCAGAGCCACCGGGGCGGGAGCGAGTCGTCGCGCCGCGGAGCAGGCGGCTGCCAAGAAAGCACTGGAGTTGGCACCCAAGGAGACCCCGAAAAAGTCGCGCCGCACGCGCAAGGACACCGACAAGGCCCACTCGGGAAGCGGCAGCAAATCGGTATCCGGCACTTCAGGCGACCCGCTTGAGGCCGCGGATCCAGCCATGGGCAAGGCCAGTACTGACGCGCCGGCGCCGGTGCCAGCCTCGGTGCAGTCATCGCCCGACGCGGTTGGAGAGATCGAAGCGGGTGGCAAAGCGTGAAACAAAGCGCCGCCCACCGATCTGGTTACATAGCGATCGCCGGACGACCGAATGTCGGAAAATCAACGCTGTTGAATCAGTTGATCGGCGCCAAGGTCAGCATCACGTCGCGCAAGGCGCAGACCACCCGTCATCGCATACTTGGCGTGCGCAGCGATGCCGCCGCCCAGTTTGTGTTTCTCGACACCCCAGGTTTCCAGACGCAACATCGCAATGCCTTGAACCGCGCCATGAACAAGAGCGTCACCGATGCGATGGCCTCGGCCGATGTGGCGTTGCTGGTGATCGAGGCAACCGGCTGGCGCGCCGAGGATGCGGCAGTTTGTGCGTTGTTTCCAGCCACGCTGCCGGTCGTGTTGGCAATCAACAAGATCGACGCACTGAAGCAGCAGGACAAGTTGCTCGTCCTGATCGACAAGGTGCGCACTGTGCGCGAGTTTGCCTCGATAGTCCCCGTGTCTGCGCGCGGCGGCGCCGGCCTGGAGGCACTGTTGGGTGAATTGGCATTGCATCTGCCTTTGGCAGCCCCGCTGTATGAGGCCGACACGCTGACCGATCGGCCCGAGCGATTTCTGGCAGCGGAACTGATTCGGGAAAAGGTGTTTCGTCTTTCCGGCGAAGAGATACCCTACGGGACCGACGTAACGATCGAAAAATTCGAGGAAGACGGCGGATTGCGCCGGATTCAGGCCACGATTCTGGTTGACCGGCCGGGGCACAAGGTGATACTCCTGGGAGCCAAGGGCGAACGCATGAAGCGCATCGCCAGTGAAGCACGCCTGGACATGGAAAAACTCTTTGGTACCAAGGTCTTTCTGGAGGTTTGGGTAAAGGTCAAAAGTGGCTGGGCCGACAACGCGACCATGCTCAAGTCCTTGGGGTACCGTTGATGGACATGCAAGAGGGCGTTCGTCTCGCGGCGAGAGCCCGCTCGCGAGTCACCGCTGCTTCGCGTCGATTGGACGACCAGGCAGGCTACGTATTGCATGTGTACCCATATAGCGAAACGAGCCTGATCGTCGAGTCATTCACGCGTGAACATGGGCGCGTGCCGCTGCTGGCGAAAGGAGCAAAGCGTCCGGGTTCGGCCCTGCGCGGCGTGCTGATGCAGTTCCAGAAAGTCGGGCTGTCGTGGTCGGGGCGGGGGGACTTGCGCACATTGACGCGCGGCGAATGGCTTGGTGGCATACCTGCGCTGGGCCAGACAGCTTTGTTTTGCGGTTTCTATCTCAATGAGCTATTGCTGAAACTGCTGGCGCGCGACGATCCACACGAACGGCTGTTTGACTGCTACGAACGTGCTTTGATCGAGTTGGCCAGCGGCGCCAAGGGGGCGCAGGTGCTGCGTGTATTCGAGAAGGAACTACTGCGGGAAATTGGCTACGCCGTCAACCTTCAAGTGGATGCGGTTAGCGGCGAAGCGATTGATCCGCAAGCGCGCTATGCGTACATGCCGGATACGGGTTTGCGGCGGTTGCGCTCGGGCGAAGCCGCCGAACGCGAACTGAGCGGCGCGGTTGCGCTGGCGATCGACCGCAACGATTACTCCGAGTCGAGTACGGCGAATCATGCCAAGCGCCTGTTGCGCTCGTTGATTGATCTTCATCTAAACGGCAGGAAGATTGCCACACGCCAGATTTTTTTCGAGCTACACCAGACATGAGTCAGCAAATCAAGCTTGGCGTCAATATCGACCATGTCGCGACCCTGCGTCAGGTCCGCGGCACTACGTATCCCGACCCCGTAAGGGCGGCCTTGCTGGCTGAGGAGGCGGGGGCGGACCTGATCACGCTCCACTTGCGGGAAGATCGCAGGCATATTCAGGACCGAGATGTTTTCGAGTTGCGGAGTTTGCTCTCTACCCGCATGAATCTCGAGGCGGCGATCACGCGCGAAATGCTGCAGATCGCCGTCAAGGTGCGGCCGCATGACGTGTGCCTGGTACCGGAACGGCGCATGGAACTCACCACCGAGGGCGGGCTTGACGTGATCGGCCAGTTCGACCGGGTACGCGATGCGGTCAGATTGCTGACCGAAGCGGGGATTCGAGTGTCCCTGTTCATCAGCCATGACCCGATGCAGATTGACGCGGCCCGTGCGGTCGGCGCGCCGGTGATCGAAATCCACACCGGCCACTTCGCCGACGCCGGCGCCGCGACGGCGCCGGCCGAGCTTGATGCGATTCGGCGCGGGGTTCTGCATGCGACTCGCCTGGGATTGGTGGCCAACGCCGGCCACGGCCTCAATTTCGACAACACTGCCGCCGTGGCTGCGATCGGCGGCATCAGCGAACTCAATATCGGGCACGCGCTGGTTGCCGAGGCGGTGTTTCGCGGCTGGCAACCGGCCGTCCGCGACATGAAATCCCTGATGGTCGCGGCGCGGACGGCTGGCGCCGCCTGAAGCGCTGATCGCGAGCACGCGCGGTGATTGCCGGCATCGGTACCGACATCGTTTCGATCGTGCGCATTCGTCGCGCCCTCGACCGGCATGCCGGTCGTTTTGCGCGCAAGGTCTTGGCGGATGGTGAGTGGGAGGTATTCACAGGCCTGTCCGACGGCGCACCCTTCGTGGCAAAACGGTTCGCCGCAAAGGAGGCATTTTTCAAGGCGCTTGGCGAACCGCCCGGCGCGGCCAATACATGGCATCAACTGACGATCGGTAACGAGCCATCCGGGCGGCCACGTCTGGAGTTCGGCGCGGAGCTTGCCGCATTGCTGCACCGGCGCGGTATCTGCCGCTGGCATGTTTCGCTTTCCGACGAACGGGATTATGCAGTTGCAAGCATCATTCTGGAGACAAAATAGACATGAGCCGGGAAATTCCATTGGGCCGCGCGATCATCGACGTCGAAGGCTGCAAACTGACCGCTTTGGAAGAGAAGCGCCTTTGTCACCCGCAGGTCGGCGGGGTGATTCTTTTCTCCCGCAATTTCGAGTCAATCACGCAACTGCTTTCGTTGACCGCCTCGATTCATGCCTTGAGAACCCCGGCATTGTTGATCGCGGTGGATCACGAGGGTGGCCGCGTCCAGCGTTTTCGGCAGGGCTTTACGCAGATTCCGCCAATGCGCGCCCTTGGCCGCCTGTGGGATCGGGACGAAGATCAGGCGCTCGCCGCAGCGCGTGCCTGCGGGACGGTGCTGGCCGCCGAGCTCAAAGCCTGTGGCGTCGATTTGAGCTTCACCCCGGTGCTCGATCTGGACATTGGTGCCAGCAGCGTGATTGGTGACCGCGCTTTTCATGGCGCCCCCGACGCCGTTGCCACGCTGGCGGCCGCGTTGCAGCAGGGATTGGCCGATGCGGGCATGGGAGCGTGCGGCAAACACTTTCCCGGGCACGGTCACGTGGCGGCGGATTCGCATCTCGAGATACCGGTTGACGGCCGCTCGCTTGCGGAGATCGAGGCATCGGACCTCGTTCCGTTCAGGCGCCTGGCTGCCGCAGGGCTTGCTGCGATCATGCCTGCGCACGTGATTTACCCGGCAGTAGATCATCGCCCGGCGGGTTTCTCGCCGGTTTGGCACCAGTATCTGCGTGCGCGCTGCCATTTCGACGGCATAGTGTTCAGCGATGACCTTTCGATGGAAGGAGCAAAGGGTGTCGGCGGTCCCCTGGCGCGCGGCTTGGCCGCGCTTGATGCGGGTTGCGATATGGCCCTTCTATGCAACGACGCCCGTGCAGCCGACGAACTTTTGGCCGGGCTGGCGAGGCATGGAGTTGGCCCGGTCCCGCTGACGCGTATAGCGCGTCTGTCGTTACCGGTTGGCAGACTGAAGCTTGAGGAACTGCGCCAATCGGCCGAGTACGCCCAAGCTGAACGCGCAATATCCACACTGGCCTAGGCTGAAGCGAACAGGACTGGCGCGCGGCCGCAACGGCTGATGAACCACCGCGCCTTATGCGCGAGCAAGGTTCGCCAGTTCGTATTCCTTGTATATACTTGCTGCGGATGAAATTTTCGGAGATAACACCATGAAATTGAGGCTATTCCTGGCGCTTGCCGCGTTGACAGTCGCACCATTGGCCGCAGCCCAGACGCCCATCAAGATCGGCTTCATGGCCGAGCTTTCGGGGCCGCAAGGTGCACTCGGTCAGGACCAATTCGACGCTTTCATGATGGTGGTTCAGGCCAACGGCGGCAAACTCGGTGGTGTCGCGGTCGAAATCCTCAAGGAGGATAGCCAACTCAGGCCCGAAGTCGCGGTACAGATCGTCGACAAGCTGATTGAACGGGACCGCGTACCGATCATCACCGGCCTCACCTTCTCCAACGTACTGATGGCGGTGTTCAAGAAGGTGGTCGACAAGGAGGTGTTCCTGATCGGATCGAATGCAGGCCCGTCACCGATCGCAGGTGCGCAGTGCTCGCCCTTTTTCTTCTCGACGTCCTGGCAAAACGATCAGCAAGCTGAAGTCGTCGGCAAGTATGCCAGCGACAAGGGTTACAAGCGGGTCGCGGCGATGGCGCCGAACTACCAGGCCGGAAAAGACTTCGTGGCCGGTTTCAAGCGTTACTACAAGACGCCGCTGGCCAACGAGATCTACACCTCGCTCACGCAACAGGATTATTCGGCTGAATTGGCGCAGGTGCAATCGGTCAACCCGGATGCGGTGTTTGTGTTCTACCCCGGCGGCCTCGGAGTCAATTTCGTCAAGCAATATGCGCAAGCGGGACTCAAGGGCAAATATCCTTTATTGAATATCTCGACTACCGACGGCATCAACCTGCCGGCGCAAGGCGATGCCGCGCTTGGCGCGATTCTTGGAACCGCCTGGGGGCCCGATTTCAAGAACGCGCAAAACCAGAAGTTTGTCGCCGAGTTCGAGGCCAAGTTCAAGCGGATTCCTTCACAGTACGCCGCCCAGGCCTATGATTCGGCGCTGTTGCTGGATTCGGCGATCGCCAAGGTCAAGGGCAATGTCGCCGACAAGAAAGCTTTCATGGCCGCGCTAAAGTTGGCGGACTTCAAGTCGATTCGCGGTGAATTCAAGTTCAATACCAACGGCTATCCGATCCAGGACTTGCATGTCTTCGAGGTGGTCAAGGACGACAAAGGCCGCAACACACTGAAAACAGTGGCGACCCCGCTCAAGGCTGACAAGGACGGTTACTTCGACAAGTGCCCCCTCAAGTAAAGTGCTGCCGAAACAGGGGGGGCGGACCATCCTCCCTGTTTCGGCACCACCAAACATCAAACCGGTTTCAATCGCGTGATCCTGTCATGACCTGGGGTCTATTCCTGACGCAGGTGTTGAACGGCGTCCAGCTGGGCATCTTGCTGTTCCTGCTGGCCGCCGGCCTCACGCTGGTATTCGGCATCATGAACTTTGTCAATCTCGCGCATGGCTCGCTTTACATGATGGGGGCCTATTTCGCGGCGGCGGCGTTTTCCATCACTGGTTCCTTCTTCCTTGCAGCGATGATCGCCATTCCCGCCACCATGCTGCTCGGGTTGGCAATTGAACGGGTGGCGCTGATGCGGCTGTATTCGCGCGACCACCTGGATCAGGTCCTGGCGACCTACGGCTTGATACTGGTATTCAATGAAGTGGTGCGCTATATCTGGGGGCCGTCTTCGATCTACATGAATGCTCCCGCAGAATTGTCGGGCCAGGTTGAATTGTTTGGCCTGAGCTATTCGTCGTACCGATTTGCGATTATCGGCGTGGGCCTTGCCGTCGCCGCCGGTCTGTACCTGGTTATCAACAAGTCCCGACTCGGAATGCTGATTCGCGCCGGCGCGTCGAATGCCGACATGGTTTCGGCCCTGGGCGTGGATATCCGATTCCTCAACAGCATGGTTTTTGCGATGGGTGCCGGGCTGGCGGGTCTTGCCGGACTGATGGCGGGACCCATTCTTTCAGTGCAACCAGGTATGGGCGAGCCGGTGCTGATTCTGACCCTGGTGGTGATCGTCACCGGCGGTATTGGCTCGATACGCGGCGCTTTCTATGGCGCCATGATCGTCGGTCTGGTGGATACGGTCGGCCGCGTTTTTCTACCCATTCTCCTGCAAATGCTGGTCGAGCGATCGTTTGCGCAAGCCGCAGGGCCGGCGATTGCATCGATGCTGATTTACCTCCTGATGGCGGTGGTGCTGGCGCTTCGCCCCCAAGGACTTTTTCCCGTGCGCAATGGTTGACCTGCGGTCCGCACGGTTCTGGATACCTTGCGTGGTGCTGCTGGCGCTTGCGCTGCTGCCGGTTTACGCGGCTGCGGTTGGCCAGAGCTTTTACGTAACTCTCTTCTCGCGCATCCTTATCTACGCACTGGCCGGAGTCGCGCTGAACTTCGTATTGGGATTCGGTGGACTGGTGAGCTTCGGTCACGCGCTGTATATGGGGCTGGGTGCCTATGCGGTCGGCATCCTTTCGTTTCACGGCGTCACCAACGGCTGGCTGCATCTATTGGCGGCCCTAACTGTCGGTGGCTTGTTTGCCACCCTGATCGGCGCTGTCGTGGTGCGTACGGGCGGCATGACCTTCATCATGATTACGCTGGCATTCGCACAAATGGGCTACTTTTTGGCGGTCAGCCTCAAAAATTACGGCGGTGACGACGGCCTCACGATCGAAGCGCGCAGCGCCCTTGGCGTGCTCGATCTTGGCAACAACACGGTGCTGTACTACACGATTCTTGGCTGCCTGGTCAGCGCCTTGTGGTTGTTCAACCGCATTCTCGGAGCGCGCTTTGGATTTGCGCTCAAGGGCATCAAGTCCAATGAGCGGCGCATGCTTGCGCTCGGATTCCCGACCTTCCGTTACAAGCTTACCGCCTATGTGATTTCGGCAATAGTGTGTGCGCTGGCCGGCTTCTTCCTCGCCAACTTCACCAAGTTCGCATCACCGTCATACATGCAATGGAGCGTATCGGGTGAGCTGATCGTCATCGTTGTTCTCGGGGGGATGCTGACACTGTTCGGGCCGGTGATAGGAGCGATCGTGCTCTTGCTGCTGGAGGAGTTGTTGCAGGCCTGGAAACCGGTTCTTTACCCGCCCATCGAGGACCTGATTGGCAAGCATTGGCAACTGGTCATCGGCATCTTCGTCATTCTTGTGGTGCTGTACGCCAAGCGCGGTATCTACGGATTCATAGTCGGAGAGCGCCGCCAATGACGGCTCTCCTGGAGGTTAGCGGCCTGGTCAAGCGCTTCGGCGGATTGATGGCTACCGATCATGTGAGTTTCGCGGTCGAACCGGGAGAAGTGCACGCCGTGATCGGCCCGAATGGCGCGGGCAAGACCACGCTGATCTCGCAGCTGGCCGGCGAGTTGCAGCCTGATGAAGGTTCGATAGTCTTCGAGGAACGGGAGATTTCGCGACTGTCGATTCCCGCTCGCTCACTCGCCGGGCTCGGGCGCTCGTACCAGATCAGCCAGATTTTCCGCGAATTCACCGCGCTTGAGAACGTCATGCTGGCGGTTCAGGCGCATGCCGGGCGCGGATTTTCCTTCATGCGAGCGGTTGCCCGCGAGGCTGCGATAACCGGCCCGGCACTCGCGGCCTTGCGACAAGTCGGTCTGGCGGGGCGCGCCACTGCACTGGCTGCTTCAATGGCCCATGGGGAACATCGTCAGCTGGAGCTGGCGATGACCCTGGCCGGCAATCCACGCCTGCTGTTGTTGGATGAACCCATGGCTGGCATGAGCCAGAAGGAATCCGAGGAAATGATCGCCCTGATTCGCACCTTGAAGGGACGCTACGCGATCATCCTGGTCGAGCACGACATGGACGCGGTATTCGCCTTGGCGGATCGCATCTCGGTACTGGTGTACGGTCGCATCATCATTACCGGGACACCGGCGGAGATTCGGCAGGACCGGATGGTCAGGGAAGCTTACCTCGGGGAAGAAGAAAGCTCGTGAGCGACGCCATGCTCGAGGTGCGCTCGATCGAAACCTACTACGGTGCCAGCCAGGCGCTGTTCGGCATGTCATTTGCGGTACGCCAGGGCGAATTTGTCACGCTCATCGGTCGCAACGGCATGGGCAAGACCACCACCATCAAGAGCATCATGGGTTTGCAGAGCCCGCGCGATGGCATCGTCACCTTCGCCGGACAGGCGCTGCAGCGCATGCCTTCGTATCGCATTGCGCAATTGGGGATCGGCCTGGTTCCTGAAGGCCGTCAGGTTTTTCCGAATCTTTCGGTGCGCGAGAACCTGGTGGCAACTGCTAATAACCGAACGCAGACGCGTGAGCCGTGGAACCTGGAGCGCATCTACGCATTGTTCCCGCGCTTGAAAGAACGTGAGCGCAATCTCGGCGCCAACCTTTCAGGCGGCGAACAACAGATGCTCGCGATCGGACGGGCACTCATGACCAATCCGCGCCTGTTGATTCTCGACGAAGCTACCGAAGGACTTGCGCCGCTGATCCGCCAGGAAATTTGGGATTGTCTGGCGCGTCTGAAAGCCGGTGGGCAAACGATCATCGCGATCGACAAGAACATCGGATCATTGCTCAAGCTGGCGGATACGCATCATATCGTCGAGAAGGGCAGGGTGGTGTGGAGTGGCTCGTCGGGGAGCCTGCGCACCCAACCCGAGCTGCTGCATCAGTATGTTGGTGTATGACAGCGCCCATGGTAACGCTTCCAATGCAATCACGGAAAAGGGATGCATGGCATGCATCGCAGGGGATTGATGAAACATGGAGGCCTGGGTGCGGTGCTTGCCGCTGGTTCGGTGCCAGCCATCGCGCAGGGCTCGCCTGAAGTGCGTTGGCGTTTAGCCTCAAGCTGCCCGAAGATACGGGACACCCTGATTGGCGCGGTAGATCTGGTTGCCAAGCGGGTGGCGGAGTTGACCAGTAACAGGTTTCGAATTCAGCTTTGACAGTTTCATGGCAACGTACGGCCGGAAAAGCTGAAGCGTGCCGCCGGTGCATTGAAAGGGCCAATGGGCGCACGCAACCCGCTCCGACCCGGTCGTCTGCTCATCGGCGCCGCCTTTTCGAGCCTAGCGGTCCAGTTCGCTCAGGTCCGGCTTGCCCCCCCACATGCAGAATGAGCGCGCCGCGAAAGGAAAGTGGCGCGGGCGGTGGGCCGTATCGCTGGGGATGGTCTTGGCGCCAGCCAAGTACTCGAACAACACGCCATCCGGACCTTCGAAATGCAGATAGATCGCGGTTGAAGTGGGATCGCGGGACGGCCCCAGCACAACACGTGCGCCGTTTTCACCAAGGAAATACCAGGCTCGCATCACATCGTCAATCGAACCGACATGATGGGCGATATGGTGGATGCCAGGCTGCCGGGCAGGCAACAACGCGACGCGATGATGCATTTCGTCAAAGCGCAGCATTGGAGCATTGCCAATGCGGTCGGATACTCGCGCACCAAGTGCGCCGGTCCAGAACGCTTCATCGCGCACAGGATCGGTGCTGCGCAAGGCAACATGGGCGAAACCGCTGAGACCGGCGGCGCGCGACGCAACAAAGTTCGTGTCCGTATCTTTGGCAGGTACCACCAATTCGAGAGCATTGCCGCTGGGATCACGCAACGCGATCATTGCCGCTACGTTGCGCAGGGCGCACTCGTCGCGCGAACCGCGCCGCGGAGCCAAGCCCAGCGCTTCAAGGTTCCGCGCGGCGGCTTTCAGTGCCGCAGTTTCCTCAACCTCAAACGCCACGATTTGATCGGTGGGTTCGCCGTCGAAATAGACCAGCGTATGGTGTCGATTGTCGCTGCGGAAGTAAACCGCGCCGCCCTTGCCGGCCGCGCCGACTCGCCCGGCCTCCTGCAGACCGACGATACGCGTTGCAAAGCGTGTCGCGGCATCAAGGTCGCGCGTTCCCAGTCGAACATATCGAATATTGCGAATCAGGCTCATTAGGGTGCCATCCAGGGCCGTGTCGTAAAACGCAGGTGTGTCGCCTGCCGCTCGCAGTTCGTCTCCAAGGAAAATCGCAAAACCATCGAGCCTGCATCAGCTTGCGGGTGGCCCCGAACTGCGAAGACTATCGATTGGCTTCGAGAAACAGCAGCATCTCAAACCGCAGGATTTTGTCACCTACAATGCATTTGTCATTAATCGAGTATAGCGTGTCCATAGCATCGGCCAAGAAGCATCAGCAAGCCTTTGGCGCGACGCGGGGGAACGCCCCGGGGCGGGTTCTGTAACTTTCTGTTTTCCGCTGGATCGACCATATCTGTGTTTGAGACATGAAGGAAGGCGGAACAAAGGTATTGCCTTTAGGTGCGCGGTGTACGCCGGAAAGCAGGGTCTTGCTGGTTCCGCGGGTCACCCAAACCGCGCAAGTCCAACGATGTTCCAGATGGGCAGGTCAATTGCATTGATCGCAGCGGACGGCCACCATCTTGCCGCGTATCAGGCCATGCCAACCGGCTTACCGCGTGGGGCGGTGGTGGTGATTCAGGAGATTTTTGGCGTCAACGACCATATCCGCAAGGTAGCGGACGGCCTTGCAACCGATGGTTACTCGGTGATCGCGCCGGCCTTGTTTGCCCGGATCCGTGCGGGAATCGAGATTGGCTATTCGAGGGCCAAGACTCAGGAAGGCTTCGGCTACAAGACCGCGAGCAGGACCGACAAAGCGTTGTTGGATATAGAGGCTTCGCCGCCGCCGGCAAGGTTGGTGGTGTCGGATGCTGTTGGGACGGTTACCTGGCGTGGATGGCCCGCCTGCTGCCGCGCGTGTTTCGGGCCTGTCTGCTGCGGCCCCTTGCGACGGCGGCGGTATTTCGCGTGCTGTCGATGAGCATGCGGCATGTCCTGTCGTATTGCATTTTGGCGAGAAAACCAGCTAGAACCCGATGGCAGGTGTGGTGAAGTTGAAGAGTGCACATCCGCTGCAGACTGTGCACGTGCATCACGCTGATCGCGGCTTCAACTGCGATCAGAGCGGGTCGTGGCACCCGGCCTCAGCTAGCTTGGCTCGCGAGTGCACGCAGGAGTTTTTTTTCGTAAACACCTGTACTAAAGCGGTGAACTGTTCGCGCTTACTCGAGCAGGTCGAGTGCGCGCTCGATGAAGCCCGCCGCCTTCGTGCGACTGGTCAAAGAAGCAAAGGTATCGGTGCTTTCGGCGATCAATGCTCGAAGAAGGTCAGGGTCGCCGCATTGCTCGATACTGCGGGCAATTGACTGAGCGGCCGCACCCTGGGCGCCGCGCAGGTACGCCAGCAGGAATCGCTTGCTATCCTCCACCGGTGAGGGGGAAGTCGCTATGCTTTTTTCCTTGAACAGTGCACCCAGCAGCCTTCTGCGCGCCGGCGCATCGATTTTGCGCACCATGGCTACGCTGATGTTGTCGCCGTTGCCGTGAGCGCGGCGGCGTGCGATCGCGACCAGTCTGTCGCATCCATCGGTCAAGCCTCTGTAGCCGGTCAGCACTGCGAGTTCACGATTGCGGAAGTAGGTCCAGAGTCCGTCGGAAGCTAGTAGAACGGTATCACCTGGCTCGACGCGATCAAGCGTCCCGAATGCGATTTGCGGCAACTCCGGCCCGCCAATACTGGTGAAAAGCTTGCTGCGGTCGGGATGGCTCTGCGCTTCCTCTTCGCTGATCTCGCCCTGCTTGACCAGGATATCGACCATTGAATGATCGTCGGTCCGCAGCACGAATTCCCCGTTGCGGAAAAAATAGAGGCGGCTATCCCCGCAGTGCGCCCAATCGATGCGATCTTTCTGCACCAAAGCGATCACGCACGTCGATCGTGGGTCGCGATCATGACCGCGCCCGGCAGCACAAACCTTTCCGTGCGCGGCGCGGACCATCCCTTCCAGCCAGTTGTGCGCTGCGCCGGATCGCGGCTCATACGCCTCGAACATGGGCAACACCGCATCCAGTACCGCTTGCGAGGCTCGGGCGCCGCCACGATGCCCACCCATGCCGTCAGCAAGCACGGCAATCAACAAGTCCGCATGCATGGGATGGGTCGCGAGTGCAACCCGGTCCTGCTGTTCCTTGCGGTCGCCGATATGCTCGGCGCTGGCGAATTCGTAGCTCATTGGCAGTGTGTCGGAACGCCCATAGGGAGCGTCACCTGCGCCGTCGTTGCGCTACTATACCGCGCGTGCAGGTTCAACCAAGCAAGCAACTGTCGATTCGCACCATGCCCGATTTCTGGCGCCACTCTGGATTCCACCTAACGAGCTCCGGCAAGGGCGGTGCTTGTGTGCCGTCTGCCGATTTGTTGCGTGCCTACTTCGCCCGTCCCGAGGTGGCGCCAGTGGCTGAGTCCTGCCGCGCTGAGCGCGCCTTGTTCGCGCGCCTGCAGGCCGATCCGCTGGAACTCATTTCTGGCAATGACCTTGCCGCTTTGGCCGATGCGGACGCACGCGAGAATTACGCGGTCGTGCTCGCATTTCGCGACCATCTGGTGTCGTCCGGCACGCTTGAGAGCGCCTATCGCAACTTCTTTGTCGACTCGCTTGGATACCCGCGCGATTTCGCCGCGACCGGATTTCCACCGCTGTTCGCCGATCAACTCGCGCAGATGATCGTGCGCAACATCCTCGACAAGTGTGAAGATGGCCTGGTGGCGCGGGCGGCCGAACTGTTGTTTCGCGAGCAGCGTGCGCATGTGACAGACGGCCAAGTCCTGTTGGCGGATCTGGAAACGGTGGAAATGCAGGCGCAGGCGGCGCGTGACGGTACTCGTTACGGTAATCTCGGGCGCCTGTTGGCGGATGCGCAGACCCCCCTTCGGTCTGTCGACCTGGATGTCATCGACGCTGAGAACGCCGCGATTTACTGGGCGCGCGACGAGCGTCACGATACTGCCCTACGAATTGATTTCGGTAGTCCCGGACTGGCTGCCTTGTGTCGCGTCATCGAAGCCTGGGTCGCCCACTTCCATGCGACTGGCGTGCGTGTCGAACCAGTGCGCCAGATTGAGTCTGCTCGCATGCGTTGGTATGTCGGTCTCGACGGCACGGCGACCACGCTTCTCAATGAGATTTATAATGGCGTCTCTCCTGACGAAGTATCGCGGCGTCGGCTTTTGTGCATGATGACCATGCATTTCGATGACCAGGCGGTTCTGATCGATACGGCCCGCGGATCGCCATGCTACCTGGCGCTGGCAATGGATCACACTGACAACGTGCGCATGAAGCCGCAGAACCTGCTGATGAACCTTCCGTTACAACGGCGCGCATGAGTGCGGCGCACCCGCACGCTGGCAAGCCGGAATACTGGGATCAGGCACTGCGTGATCTGGTCAAATGCGACCGAGTATTGCGGCGCCTCATTCCGAAGTACCCTGGGCTCTGCCTGACCACGCGCGGCGACCCATTCGTGACGCTCGCGCGGTCGATCGTCGGCCAGCAGATTTCAGTGGCCTCGGCGCAAGCTACATGGGAGCGTCTGGTTTCAAGCATTCCCGACTTCACTCCGATGCACGTTGCCCGCTTGCCGATCGCACGCTTGCGCGCGTGCGGCCTGTCGCAACGCAAGGCCGAGTACATCTTGGATCTTGCAGCGCATTTCAGGCAAGGCGGGATGCGGCATGAAGACTGGCACGCGCTCAATGATGAGGCCGTGATCGAGGCGCTCACCGGTATTCGCGGTGTCGGTCGCTGGACCGCCGAGATGTTCCTGATTTTCAACCTGATGCGTCCCGATGTGCTGCCGGTGGACGATCTCGGCCTGCAGAAAGCGATCAGTCAACTGTACTTTTCCGGTGATACGGTCACCCGCAGTGAACTGCGTGAAGTCGGTGAGAACTGGGTACCGTGGCGTTCCGTGGGAACCTGGTACATGTGGCGCAGTCTGGATCCTTTGCCAGTGGAGTACTGACATGAGCAAGACGAGCTTTCTGACATTCGAGCAACCGCTGGCGGAGCTTGAGGAGAAAATCGAGGAAATGCGATATGCGCAGGAAGGATCAGCTTTCGACATATCGGACGAAATCGAACGCCTCAAGAAAAAGGCACAGGCCGTGGTCAAGGAGATTTACGCCAACCTCACGCCGTGGCAGATAGCCCAGGTTGCGCGTCATCCCAAACGTCCCTACACACTTGACTACATCGGAGCGCTGTTCACCGGGTTCGAGGAGTTGCATGGCGATCGAGCCTACGCGGACGATCAGGCGATTGTCGGAGGGCTCGCGAGGCTCAACGGCAGGGCATGCATGGTGATCGGCCATCAGAAGGGGCGTGACGTCAGGGAACGCGCACGCCGCAACTTTGGCATGCCCCGTCCGGAGGGCTATCGCAAGGCTTTGCGGTTGATGCGGACGGCCGAGAAGTTCGGTCTGCCGCTATTCACGTTTGTCGATACGCCGGGGGCCTACCCAGGCGTTGGCGCAGAAGAACGCGGCCAGTCGGAAGCTATTGGCATGAGTCTTTACACCATGGCCGAGCTGCGCATCCCGGTAATCACCACCATCATCGGTGAGGGTGGCTCCGGCGGAGCCCTGGCTATCGCGGTAGGTGATGTTGTGATGATGCTGCAGTACGCGACCTATTCGGTGATTTCGCCCGAAGGCTGCGCATCCATTTTGTGGAAGAGCGCAGAAAAGGCGTCGGAAGCTGCGGAGATCCTCGGCATCACGGCGTCCCGGCTGAAGACCCTCGGATTGATCGATAAAGTGATACTTGAACCGCCTGGCGGCGCCCACCGCGACAGCGTCGCGGCTGCGGGCAATCTGAAGAAGGCGTTGGCAGACGCCTGGCGCCAGCTTGGGGACGTGCCGATCGAGACTCTTCTCGAGGCGCGCTATCGACGCATCATGCGCTACGGCAGGTTTGAGGAAGTCGCGGCCTGATCGCCTCGCCACCCTGCGTGCTGCGACGCGTGCGGGTATTGGCGAACTGGTGCGCGTCACCGGCAATGCGAAGCCACGGGTTTGCGTGGGTTATTCCGGCGGGCTGGATTCCGCAGCGCTGCTCAATTTGCTGGCTCTCGAGGCTGCGGCGGGTGCGATAACGGTGACAGCCGTTCATGTACACCACGGGCTGTCGCCGAATGCTGACGCATGGAGCGGGCATTGCGCGCAGTTTTGCAGTCGATTGGGGATCGAGCTTGAGGTTGCCCACGTGGGGGTTCGGCATCAAGCCCGCCGCAGCCTGGAAGAAGAGGCGCGCACGGCTCGCTATGCAGTTTTCCGACGCATGCAGACCGACGCCGTGGCACTCGCGCACCACGCGGACGATCAGGCCGAAACGGTTTTGTTGCAACTCTTGCGCGGCTCGGGGCCTAAAGGCCTGGCGGCAATGGCCGCCATCGGTTCGCTCCCCGCACGTCGCAGCGGACCAGTCTACTGGCGCCCGCTTCTTTCGATCGATCATGCACAGCTGGCCGCCTATGCGGTCGATTCAGGGCTGGACTGGATAGAGGACGAAAGCAACCGGGACTTAAGCCTGCGCCGCAATTACGTGCGGCAGCGGGTTTTGCCGATCATCGCGGAGGTCTTTCCCGCGCCGGGTCGCCTGCTGGCGCGCGTGGCGCACCTGCAGGCACAGGCTGCCGAACTGCTGGAAACTCTTGCCGACATGGATCTCGAAACAACGGTGATTGACGGCGGTCTCGACTGTCGGCGGCTGACCCTTTTGCCTGGCCACCGGCAAGCCAATCTGTTGCGCCGCTGGCTGGCCCGCGCGGGCGCTCGGGCGCCGTCGTCAGCTCGTCTCGCCGCTTTGCAGAAAGCGATTATCGACAGCAGCAACGATACCCGGCTGACATGGGTGCACGAGGGCGTTCGGGTGGTGCGCCGCAAGGCTGTGCTCTTGCTTGAGATCACGTCGGCTATCGACTGCGATTGACTGCGGACCTGACCGCCCCGGGGCATTCCGGGACGCTTTGACCGACAGTTCCGAGGAAGTATCGCCGGTGGCCATACGAAAGCAGTGGTTTGGTATAATTTTAGATTAACTTGCACCACACAAAACCTTAATTTATTTGGAGTTTTTCGACATGTCCATTGAGCGCACCCTCTCAATAATCAAGCCTGATGCTGTTGCAAAGAACG
This sequence comes from Burkholderiales bacterium, assembly GCA_040382235.1. GTDB lineage: Bacteria > Pseudomonadota > Gammaproteobacteria > Burkholderiales > JAEUOS01 > JAEUOS01. The sequence goes on along the minus strand of JBEIFV010000021.1, from coordinate 38,308 downwards.
TAATCGGAAAGATTTATCAGCGCTTTGAAGATGCTGGATTGAAAGTTATCGCGGCGCGGATGACGCAATTGTCGCAGGCCGAGGCAGAAGGGTTCTATGCGGTGCACCGCGAGCGCCCGTTTTTCAAAGATCTCGTAGGCTTCATGATTTCCGGGCCGGTGATGGTGCAGGTGCTCGAGGGTGAGAATGCAATCCTGCGGAATCGCGACCTGATGGGTGCCACCGATCCGAAGAAAGCCGCTGCGGGTACCATCCGTGCCGATTTCGCTGACTCGATCGATGCAAACGCAGTGCACGGTTCCGACGCTGCGGATACCGCACGCAATGAGATTGCCTATTTTTTCCCGGCCCTCAACGTTTACTCGCGCTAACCGCCCTCCAACCGATGCGCACCAATCTGCTTGACCTTGACGGTGCCGCCTTGGCGGCATGGTTTGCGGCGCGTGGCGAAAAGGTGTTTCGTGCGCAGCAGGTCAAGAAATGGCTGCACCAGAATTGTGCGGATGATTTTGGCGCCATGTCCAATCTCGCGACAAGTTTGCGGACTAGTCTCATGCGTGACGCGGAGATCGTCGCCCCGGCGTTGATCAGTGACAAGGTCGCCAGCGACGGCACCCGCAAGTGGTTGTTCGATGTCGGCAATGGCAATGCCATCGAGGCGGTATTCATTCCCGAGGAAGATCGAGGGACCCTGTGCATTTCGACACAGGCCGGGTGCGCGGTCGATTGTGCTTTTTGCTCGACAGGGAAGCAGGGATTCTCGCGCAATCTGGGCGTGGCGGAAATCATCGGCCAGCTTTGGGTGGCCAACCGCATGCTGCGCGGTCCGGGGATCGAACGGCCGGTGACCAATGTGGTCTTCATGGGAATGGGTGAACCGCTGCTCAACTTCGACCATACGCTCGCGGCGCTGCGACTGATGCTCGACGACAACGCCTACGGGCTTTCCCGTCGCCGGGTAACCGTCTCGACCTCGGGTGTCGTGCCGATGATTGACCGACTGGCCGCCGAGTGCCCGGTGGCGCTTGCGGTTTCCCTGCATGCGCCGAACGACCGTTTGCGCGATACCTTGGTACCGTTGAATCGCAAGTATCCGTTGCGCGAACTGATGGCGGCTTGCCGGCGCTATGTGCCTCATGCGCCGCGCGACTTCGTCACCTTTGAATACATCATGCTTGACGGCATCAACGATGCGCCGGCCCAGGCGCGTGAGCTGGTTGAGTTGACGCGCGACGTTCCATGCAAGTTCAATTTGATTCCGTTCAATCCGTTTTCGGCGTCGGGATCCCTGATCCCCCTGCGCCGTTCAGGACCGGAACGGATTCGCGCGTTTGCCGATGTTCTGGTGCAGGCCGGGTTGGTGGTGACCACGCGCAAGACGCGCGGTGACGACATCGATGCCGCCTGCGGCCAACTGGCCGGTGAAGTGCGGGATCGCACCCGTCGATCGATAAGGATAGTCAGTCGAACCAACTTGGCCGATGCCAGTCAAAGCCTCAGTGCGTAAGCGGAGAGCGATCGTGACACCCAAGCTGAAAGACCTTCCAGCGATAAGGATGATTCTGGGCGCAATCGCGATCTTTCTGGCTGGCTGCCAGGCCACGGGAGGCTCCAACGACTCGATGATGCCTGGCGGCGGACAAGCCGGAACCACGCCTCGCGGAACCAGCGCAGAATTAGCCCAGCGCGCGCAGCAGGCCCCGGCAGGCGACCGCCTCGAAACAGCTCGGCTGCGCACCGAACTGGCGTTCAACTATTTCCAGCGCGGTCAGATGGCTGTCGCGCTCGAGGAAATCAAGGCAGCCTTGGCGGCAGATCCGAACTACGGTACCGCGTTCAACGTTCTCGGGTTGATAAACATGGATTTAGGCGAGAACGCCAAGGCTGACGAGGCTTTCAGGAAGGCCCTTTCGATCCTGCCCAACGATTCCGATGCCCTCAACAACTATGGATGGTTCTTGTGTCAGACCAAGCGTGAACGCGAGTCCATCGATCGCTTCATGCAGGCACTCAAGAACCCTCTTTACGCCAGTCCGGACAAGCCTTACCTGAACGCCGGCATTTGTTCTCAACGGATGGGCAACGAACCAGCGGCGGAGGATTTCTTTCGCAGGGCTATCAGTCTGGACCCCTTGAATGCAAGTGCCAACCTTCGGTTGGGGGATATCTATTTCCGACGCAACGATTTCGAAAGGGCGCGCGCGCACGTCGATCGTGTCAACAAGAACTACGACCCTTCGGCGGAATCCTTGTGGCTTGCCTTGCGCATCGAACGCAAAGCCGGCGATCGCGTTGCCGAAGCGAGCTTTGCCGCGCAGTTGCGCAGACGTTACGCGAACTCGGAAGAGTTCCTGTTGCTGCAGCAAGGAAAGTTTGAATGAGCCAGGAAGTCGGCAATGCGCCGGAAGGTGCCGCCGCGCGCGATGAGGCGGATGCCGATTTGGCACCGTTGGTTGCGATTGCTCCCGCCGTGGGCGCGGTGCTCAAAGCGGAGCGCGAGCGATTGGGTATGTCGATCGGCGACGTCGCCCAGCGGCTCAAATATGCGCCACGCCAGATCGAAGCGGTCGAGGCAGATGATTTCAAGTCATTGCCGGGACTGCCTTTTGTGCGAGGGTTCGTGCGCGGCTATGCCAAACTCCTTGGATTGGATGCGGGTGCGTTGGTCCCGCTTCTGGAGCGCGCGGCTGAACAGGACGGTGGTCCGATCACGGTGCAATTGCAAAGCGTGAGTCCCACGCGTGCGCGGTTTCCGGCGTCTCAGTCTTCCTACACGTCGGCGCTGCCATGGTTACTGGCGATTCTGCTGGTGATAGCCGGTATCGGTGGCTACTCGATCTATCACTGGGAGGCGCCGACGGACCTGCTGCCCGTGTCGGCGGCTACCGCACCGGTATCGACAGGCCAGGCGCTGCCACCGGCAACAGCGACGAGCGGCCAGAATTCCGCGCTCGGAAATGCCGCTGAAGGCGCAGGGTCATTGGCCCTGCCGCCGATCACTGCCGCTCCTCAAGCTGCATCGCAAGGCCTCGGCCAGACGGACGCGTTGCCGTCCGCGGCCGGCGGGCTGGATGCCGCACGTCGAGGCATCGTATCCGATACACCGGCCACGACGGCGGCCGGGCAAGGCAAGATCAGGCTCGTTTTTGCCGGCGAATCCTGGACCGAAATCCGGGAAGCCGGCGGCCGGGTCATTTTCTCGCGCAACAATCTGGGGGGCACCGAGCAATGGGCAGAGGGCCAGGCGCCGTTTGACCTGGTGGTCGGCAATGCGCGCGATGTCAAGCTGTTTTACCGTGGTGCGGAAGTCGATTTGAGCCCTTACATCAAGGTCTCGGTAGCGCGCCTGCAACTCAAGTAGGAAGGCGATGGACGATCATTCAGATGGGCCGCCGCGTCGCCTGACACGGCAGGTTCACATACGGCAGGGCCAACATAGTTTGGCCGTGGGGGGGCGCGCACCCGTTTTGGTGCAGTCGATGACCAACACTGACACGGCCGATGTAATCGCGACTGCGATCCAGGTCAAGGAACTGGCGCGTGCGGGCTCCGAGGTGGTGCGCGTTACTGTCAATACCTCGGAAGCGGCGGCCGCGGTACCCGCAATTCGCGACCAGCTTGATCGCATGGGAATCGATGTCCCGTTGGTGGGCGATTTTCACTTCAACGGGCACAAGCTTTTGTCCGAGCATCCGGCATGTGCCGAAGCATTGGCCAAGTACCGAATCAATCCGGGAAATGTCGGCAAGGGTGCGCGGCATGATGACAACTTCGCCAGCATGATCGAAACCGCCTGCCGCTACGCAAAGCCGGTTCGGATCGGTGTCAACTGGGGCAGCCTGGACCAGGCGCTTGCAGCCCGCCTCATGGACGAGAACGCGCGCAGTGCGGTGCCGGCATCCGCCGAAGTGGTTTTGCGGGAAGCATTGATCGTCTCAGCCTTGGAAAGCGCCGCCCGCGCCGAAGAGCTTGGCCTCGGCGGCGACTGCATCGTCCTTTCGTGCAAGGTCAGCGGGGTGCAGGATCTGATCAAGGTGTACCGCGAGTTGGCGCGTCGATGCGATTACCCGCTGCACCTGGGCCTCACCGAGGCTGGCATGGGTTCCAAGGGCATCGTTGCGTCAAGTGTGGCGCTGGCAGTGCTCCTGCAGGAAGGCATCGGCGACACCATCCGCGTTTCCCTGACGCCCGAACCGGGCGGAGACCGTACGCGCGAGGTGGTCGTGGCGCAGGAAATCCTGCAGACCATGGGTATCCGTTCCTTTGCGCCGATGGTGATCGCCTGTCCTGGCTGCGGGCGCACCACAAGCACGGTGTTTCAGTCGCTTGCTTCCGATATCCAAGCCTACCTGCGCTTGCAGATGCCCGCCTGGAAGCTGCACTACCCGGGCGTCGAGACCATGCGAGTTGCGGTGATGGGATGCGTGGTGAATGGTCCGGGCGAGTCCAAGCATGCGGACATTGGCATCAGTCTGCCCGGTAGCGGCGAAACCCCGGTTGCCCCGGTATACGTCGACGGCGAACGTACCGTCACGCTCAAGGGCGAGTCAATTGCTACGGAATTCCAGGCGATTGTCGATGCCTATGTCAAGCGGCGGTTCGCTATCCCGACAAACATGAACGCCGGCCCCGCATGAACGAAAAGCAGCAATTGACGGCGCAGAAGCTGGTCGGCGTCAAGGGGATGAACGATCTCTTGCCCGACGATGGGCAATTATGGCAAGCAATCGAACGCCATCTCCATGCCTGGCTCGAAAGCTACGGCTACCGCAACATGCGCACGCCGGTATTGGAGCAGACCGCGCTGTTCCGGCGCGGCATTGGCGAGGTTACCGATATTGTCGAAAAGGAAATGTTCAGCTTCACTGATCGGCTCAATGGCGACGAATTGACCATGCGTCCCGAGTTCACTGCCGGCATCGTTCGAGCGGCGGTCGAGCACAATCTTTTGTACAACGGACCGCAACGGGTTTTTTCGGTCGGCCCGGTGTTCCGTCATGAGCGCCCGCAACGCGGCCGTTATCGACAGTTTCACCAGGTCGACGTCGAGGCGCTTGGATTTGCCGGGCCGGACGTCGACGCCGAACTGATCGTCATGCTCAAGCGATTGTGGGACGACCTTGGTTTGCGCGAGGTTCGACTGGAGATCAACACGCTTGGCAGCACGGCCGAACGGCAGTCGCATCGTGCCGCCTTGATCGAATATTTCGAGCGACATTCCAGCGCCCTGGATGAGGACGCGCGGCGCCGCCTTCATTCAAACCCTTTGCGCATTCTTGACACCAAGAATCCTGCGATGCAGGCCATGGTGGAGGCGGCGCCCCGGCTACAGGCCCACTTGGGTGCTCAATCGCGCGCGCATTTCGACGAATTGCGCCAGTATCTGGATGACGCAGGTATCCAATTTTCTGTCAATCCACGCATGGTCCGCGGCCTTGATTACTACAACCTCACCGTATTCGAGTGGATTACCGCAGAACTGGGGAGCCAGGGCACGATTTGCGGTGGCGGTCGCTATGATGGTCTGATCGAACTGTTCGGCGGCAAGCCGGCCCCTGCGGTCGGGTTTGCCATCGGCGTCGAGCGCCTGATAGAACTGGCGCGCGGGTCAGGGTTTTTTGCGTCGGTGGCCGCCTGCGATGTGTACGTCGTCCATCACGGAAGTGCGGGCAACGCCACCACGCGTCAGGCATTGCGTGCCGCAGAAACGCTGCGCTCCTCTGGTTTGAACGTAATCATGCATTGCGGTGGCGGCTCGTTCAAGTCGCAAATGAAAAAAGCGGATGCCAGCGGTGCCCGGGTCGCGCTGATCATTGGCGATGAAGAAGTGGCAAGCGGCGAGGTCGTGCTCAAGGCGATGCGGTCTCGCGATGCACAGCTGCACGTCCCGCTGACTGCGCTGGCTGAGCGGGTCATGGCGCTGATTCCCGCAACCAACACTTAACCCGGAACGGATAAACGATCATGGCAGCTCTCGATCTGGAAGAACAGGAGCAACTCGCGCAGGTCAAAGCGTGGTGGCAGCGTTATGGAAATCACTTGTTGACCGCTTTGACCCTGGTTTTTCTGACCATCGCCGGCTACAACGGCTGGGGTTACTACCAACGCACTCAGGCGGTCGCCGCGGCTCAGGTATTTGAAGGTTTGCAAAAGCTGGCTGCTGGCGGTGATGCCAAGAAGGTGGCTGAAGCGAGCAAAGCGCTCGCCGATCAGCATCCCCGTACCGTGTTCGCCGCCCTGGGAAACCTGATTGCCGCCCGCATATCATTTGAGGCCAATGAGTTGGCCGGGGCTCGTACCCAGTTGCAATGGGTGATTGACAACGGGCGTGACGAAGACCTGAAGCACCTGGCACGGGTGCGGCAGGCCGGGATCATGCTGGATATGAAGGAGTACGAGCCGGCGCTCAAATTGCTCGAGACCGTCCGTCCGGCGCAGTTCGAAGCGCTTTACGCGGATCGCCGTGGTGATGTGTTGTACGCCATGGGAAAAGTGCCGGAGGCGCGCACGGCGTGGGAAGCCGCGCTGGCCAAAGCTGGAGCAGCCAACACCTTGAAGGCGGCACTAGAGTTCAAACTTGATATGGTCGGGGCAGTCCCGCCTCCCTCCAAGTCGTGATTCGCGGCAACACGTCGTACGTGGCCGCGCTGTTGGCGGCAGCGGTCCTGGGCGGGTGCGGGGGGCTTCAAAAGCTCAATCCGCTCACCTGGTGGGGAACCGACGCCAGCGGTCCGCAAGCGCTGCCTCTGGCCGAAATCAAACCGACCGTCACTCTTGTGCCAGGTTGGCGTGCAGCGATCGGTAGTGCCGGTGCGCATTATTTCACTCCCGCGTTGGCTGATGGCACCGTCTATGCTGCCGCCGCGGACGGTACGCTTGCGGCGTTTGACGGGAAGAGTGGCGCGCAGAAATGGCGTGTGCAGGCCAATCGTGCCGGTTTATCCGCAGGCGTGGCCGCGGCCGAGGGCACGGTGGTGGTCGCCACGCTCAAGGGCGAGGTCCTGGCCTTTGATGGCGGTGGCCGCGAAAAGTGGAAGGCCTTGGTCTCGAGCGAGGTTTTGGCGCCACCAGTGGTCGTGGATGGTGTGGTGCTGGTACGAAGCAACGATAACCGGATTTATGCTTTTGGCGTTGCCGATGGCAAACGCCGCTGGGCCTACCAGCGAACCGCGCCGGCATTGGTGCTGCGCAATTTCGCTGGGTTGGCCGTCGGCCGCGGAACGGTTTACGCCGGATTTCCCGGTGGCAGGCTGGTTGCGCTCTCCACGTCCAATGGGACGGTGCGCTGGGAAGCGACCGTGGCTTTGCCCAAGGGTTCGACCGAACTGGAGCGAATCGCCGACATCACTGGCGCCCCCGTGGTTGGCGAACGGATGGCATGCGCGGTCGCCTACCAGGGGCGGGTCGCTTGTTTCGATGCGGTCAATGGTCAACCCGTCTGGTCGCGCGACGTGTCTAGCCAGACGGGGCTGACTGCGGATGCGCGCTATGTTTTCGTGACCGATGACCGATCAGGGCTGGTGGGTCTGGCCCTTGAAACGGGGAGTAGTCTGTGGAAGCAGGATCGCATGTTGCATCGCGGTCTGTCCGCTCCACTGTCGATTGGCCGCGCGGTCATCGTCGGCGACTATCAGGGTTACCTCCATGCGTTGGCGCGCGAGGATGGCAGCTTGATTGGAAGGACGGCAACCGATGGCACGTGGATTGCCGCACCGCCAATACGGCTGACGCTCGGCGTCACTGAAGGTTTGCTGGTACAGACGCGCGCGGGCGGCCTGTTCACATTTTCGCTTTAGCCGCTGGTTGCCTGCTTACTCATCTTTGAATGTTGCAATCGGTGCTGGTGGCGCAAAACTTGCCTTGATTCAAGTCGCAAACTGCCCCGCTGCGGGCGTCTTCGCGGAAGCGCGTTGGAGTGCTGCCTTGGCGGCCGCCACGCCACTGCGGACAGCGGCCTCGAGCGTGGCGGGGTAGTCGCAAGAGATGTGATCACCGGCTAAAAACACGCCCGCAAGCGGACTTTCGACGCCTGGGCGCTCAAGGTTTATCGAGCATCGGAATGTGGCGCGCTTTTCATTGATGATGCGTTGGCCAAGCGGTGCAGGCAACTCGGGCATCAGCGCGCGCAGTTCGCCATCGATGGCTGTCGCCAGTGCATCGCCGGGCAAGCCGCGCAAGAGCCCCGCTGCGCTCACCACTACCGCGATCAAACCTCCAGGTCCGCCGAGCACGCCTCGATCGAAGGCCCATTGACTGACCGCACCGGCCAGTCCGATCATCGGGCGTGGCAATTGCACCGATGCCGCATACTGCAGGTAGCAAGTGACGATAGATTCATACTCGAATGCGGAGAGCATGCGACACAAGTCGCGCGAGGCCGCTGAATCACTTGCAAAAAGCGCAGCAGCGCGGGGCGGCGGAATGGCGCACACCACGGCGTCATACAAGGCGGCGGTTCCGCCGATATCCAAGCTGATTCCTTTACCGTTGCTTCCAATTGAAGCGACTGGGGCGCCGAGATGCACGGAACCGCCGTGTTTGACGATGAATCGCAGCGCCAGATCGGGAAAGAGGGCGCTCAGACCGGTGCGCGGGATCAACAGGTCGCTGTCGGCGCGTGCACGCGTGAACGCGTCGCGCAACACGCAGGCGAATACTCGCGCCGACGCAAGTGCCGGCTCGGTGTTCAAAGCCGCGATGCACAGTGGCTCCCAAAGGAAGCTGCGGGTGCGCGCTGTCTGCCCATACCGTGCCAGCAAGTCGGACACGCTCACGTCCGGGTCGATGACGAACTTCCTCTGGCGTAACGCGAGCATGAAGCGCATGGCTGCGAGTTTGTCGCGCCGTGCGAGGCCATGCGCGCCCAATAGTCCCGCCAATAGATGCAAGGGTGCCGGAAGCCAGGCCGGCGTACGTAGCGCAAATTCGCGCGGATACACCAATTCGAGCGGCAGGCGCAGCAGGAGGCTCGTAACATCTCCGCCTGTCATGCGGATCAGGCGCAAGGTCTCGCCGTAAGCACCCAGCAAGATATGCTGCCCGTTGTCGACTTCGGCGCCGTCGCTGTCGACGCTGCGCGCCCGCCCGCCAGCGTGTCGGGCCGCTTCGTACAGCACGACACGGCATCCCGCCGCGGCCAGTTCCACGGCGGCGCTCAAGCCGGCCCAGCCGGCGCCAATGACTGCAACCTGCGTCACCCGAAAGTCCAGGTCTTCCAAGCCAGCCACAGCTTGCGAATCGGAGTCAGGCTGATGCGCTGGTGCAGTACCTGAAACCCGTCGCGCCGGATTTCCTCCAGCAGTGCGCGGTAGATCGCCGCCATCATCAATCCGGGCCGTTGCTCGCGTCGATCGCAGGCAGGCAGTGCTGCGAACGCTGCACTGTAGTACCCCTCGGCGCGTTCATGCTGAAATGCCATGAGGCGCGAGAAATTCTCGCTGTAGCGGGCATGCAGGATGTCCGCAACCGGGACACCGAACTGCTGCAATTCGTTGACCGGCAGATAGACACGGCCGCGCCGGGCATCCTCGCCCACATCACGAATGATGTTGGTCAATTGAAAAGCCAGTCCTAGATTGCGGGCGTAAACCAGCGTGCGTTCGTCGCTGCGGCCGAAAATGTCGGATGCACACAGCCCGACAACGCCAGCCACCAGGTAGCAGTACCGTTCGAGCGCCTTGAAGTCCAGATAGCGGGTTTGCAGCAGATCCATCTCCATGCCGTCGAGTATTTCTTCAAGGCGGGCTTGGGTCAGGGAAAAGGCCTCGACGCAAGGCGCCAACGCGCGGGTTACCGGGTGCTGTGGGTTGCCGGCGAACATCTGTGCAATTTCGTTGCGCCACCATGCCAGCTTGATGCGCGCCAGATTTTCGTCGGCCGTTTCGTCAACCACATCATCGACTTCGCGACAAAAGGCGTACAGCGCCGTGATAGCGCGGCGCCGGGGCGGCGGCAGGAACAGGAAACTGTAGTAGAAGGAAGAGCCACTGGCGGCCGCCTTTTGCTGGCAGTACTCGTCAGGCGTCATGGTGTGTGTGCAGTCGCGGTTTAAACGGTGCGCGGCCCCGGTGCCGAACGAGCTTCATTGTACCGACCGGGTGAGGCGCGCCGCGAAGGCGCGCCAGAGCATCAAACACCAATCGCGTCGGTGCAGAACCGGACGCCTGTTGAACACGTCGTATCCGGCCCTCTCGATCTTCTCAAGAATGCGCAACCCACCCTGCACCACAAGACTCAATTCCCAGCCGATTCGACCCGGCAGACGTGTTGCAAGCGGCGCTCCGGCGACCAGCATGGCGCGCGCGCGTCCGATCTCGAAGGCCATCAGGGCGCGGAAACGCTGGTCACACACCGCAGGGGGGGAGTCAGGATTGGCGTAGCCAAAGCGGGCCAGACTGTCCTGGGGCAGGTAGACACGCCCCTTGGCGAGGTCGACAGCTACGTCCTGACAAAAGTTGATCAACTGCAGGCTGCTGCAAATGAGGTCCGACTGTTCCAGGGCGATCGGCGCGCTTACGCCATATAGACTGAGCAGGAGCCGTCCCACCGGATTGGCCGAGCGCCGACAGTAGTCCAGCAGTTGCGGAAAATCGCGGTAGCGCTTTTGCCCGACATCCTGGCTGAACGCGTCCAGCAGGTCCTCGAATAGCTGCATCGGCAGGCTGTGGCACTTAATGACTTTGCCCAAGGCATCGAACATCGGCCCATCGGGTTGCGGCATGGCTGCGTCACCGACTGCTATACGGTGCAGTTGGCCGCGGTACTGAGCCAACCCCTGCAATCGCTCGGCATCCGCAGCATCGCCCTCGTCGGCAATATCGTCGGCGCCACGGGCAAAGCGGTAGATCGTCTCGACAGGCATTCGCAGGTGCGCCGGCAACAAGATCGAGGCTACCGGGAAGTTTTCGTAGTGGTCAACAGGCATGGCGGGCGGCCCTTGTCACGGCGTAGCGATACTTGGGCCGGGCAAAAAAAGGGTTCATCAGACTTGCGAGAGGGTTGCTGGCTACATCTCTGCAGCAATACGGCCCGAACTCCCTTTACAAGCAGTGTCGCGCAATCGGAACAGCCTGAAAAGTTGCTCTGGGAGCAGGTTTTCAGCCAATGCTTCGTTGCAGCAATTTGCTCGGCCAATTTGATCCGGAAATTACCCGCTCGAAAGTCTGAAGTACAAAAAAGAAACGGCGCCCGCAGTCCGGGCGCCGTTTCCTTCGGCAGCGCGAGCGAGGTCAGGACTCTCGACGGGTGGAGTCTTGCGCTTTGCTGTGGGACTTGGAAGGCACATGTGCACCCGCTTTTGAATCTGGCCCAAGCTTGACCAACATCGTAGCGGCCGTTAGCAATCTGGACACGGATCACCCCCTTTCACAAGTTGAAGAAACGCCAATGTAGCCGGGTTGCCGCGGCAATTCAATACATAATTCTTCGCGGACTGCGCCGGCGCTCAAGGAGCGAGCGGGGCGACAGGCCGGGACTTCACGCCGTATTTGCGCAGCACTTTGGCCAGTCGGGTACGTGCTGCCGCAAGGAGTTGCGCCCCCGGCTCCTTGTCACCCCAGTACGCAATGCTCGCCTGACAAGCGTCTCCAAGAGCAACATTCCACCCTTGGGTATCGAGTCTTCCAAGCATGGCGATGGCCTGATCGAGCGAAACGATGGCCGGCATGCGTGCCTGCTCGGCTTTGCGTGTCGCCAGCCGGGTTTTGAGTCGGGTAATCATGCTCTCGGCAACGTCCTCGCGGGCCAGCAGCTGCTCAGCGATGGTCGCACCGACGACGTCGCATCCAGCCTTGAAGCAGGCATCAATAACCTTTTCCGCATCTTCAAGTCGGCCTTGCCGAATATACGATTCTGACAGCGCCATGAAATCCTCAGCACGTGCCATCGCGGAATTGCGAATACGGTCCATGACGCGCGCGTACAGACGCCCGGACTTTTCGAAATCACCAGTCGCCGCGGCCAGATCGCCCGTCCTGCGCAAGCGGTTCACATTTGCCGACGAGATGGCACCGGCAGCCTCGAGGATATCGAGAGCTTCCTTGGGCTTCTCAAGTTCGGTCTTGATCTTGGCCAGGAAATCCTGTGCACCAAGGTATTCCGGATTGGCCGCAGCCAGACCGGTCAGGACGGTTTCGGCCTTTTCCAGATCGGATCTGCCGTAGTGGATATTGGCCAATCCCACGCAAGCCCAGGGCACCAGCTTGCGCGCCAGGATGAGCTCCAGCAGTTTCTCGGCGTCGTCAAAGCGCTGCTCGGCGAGCAACACATCAATCATCAAGCGATAGGCCTCTGCCGAATACTCCGGGTGCGCCGCCAGAACCGCGCGACATTCCGGAAGTGCGGCCAAACCGCGGCCGTCCTCGATGAAGGCATAAGCGCGACCGAAAACCTCTTTCTTGCGCCTCACGCGGACCAATCGGTCGAGCAACTGGTTTCCAGTGAAGGGTTTTGATCAGGTAATCGTCCGGTGCGAATTCGGCGACCGCGACTACTTTCTGGTAGCTTTTTTCACCGGTAATCATCATGAAAACCGTGCCCAGCGGCATCACTCTGTCGTGGCGCAACTCCTCGAGCAATTGCTGACCATCGCGTTGATCTTCCAGATGGTAGTCGCAAAGAATGATGTCGACATCGCGCGCCTTGACCGCGCGCAGCACATCGGCTGCACTCCGCGCGTGGGATACCGAGGTGGCCCCGAGCGAACTTACCATTTCTCGCAAGTCGGTCCGATTGTGCGCATGGCGATCAGCCACCACGATGCGACTACCCTTGAGTGGAGTGATGCCGTCGGCGTATCTCATACGCAAACTTTTTTGGCTCTTGGCTTTTCGCGCGCTGTGGTTTGCCCGTGCTCATGAGAAAGCGGCGACAGGTTTCCCGGGTCGCGTTGGCGGCGGCGCGGCAAAATCCAGCGTGGTCGGGCCGTGCAGGTTGGCATCCATGTCGGCGCCATGGGCTGACCACAACATCTTGCCGCCTGGGAAAAGGCCAGCCGGTCCGAAAAAGTCATGTCGCAGCAAAGCCCCCGGCGCCTTGAGTTCGGCCGTCGGCGATTGCAAGGCCAAGCCCAGCACATGATCCGCATAGCGTGCGCTCATGCTCATGTATGGCACGTCAATGGTGCGCCGATTCTCCGCACGCAGCCGGCTTGCCATCTGTGCCAGCAACAACAGGGTGTTTCGGGAATACGCCATGGGTATCATGCTTCCTGCCAAACTGCGTCGAACGCGAGATTAATTCGACAGGGAGAACTGGCAAGCAGCGAAAAAGAACGGATTTTGGGTGCAACTCGGCCGGTCATCAACATCACGGCACGCTCCGCCGCGCGGCAACAGGGGCTTTTTGGAGTAAACTTCAGAACGTTTCGGAAACTGAAAATGCGTCGTGAATCATACTGGTCACGGTCGCGCGTGTTTCTGTCGCGAAGGTGGCGGAACTGGTAGACGCACTGGATTTAGGTTCCAGCGCCGCAAGGCGTGCGGGTTCGAGTCCCGCCTTTCGCACCAATCTGACCTTCCCCCACATCCTATACATCCATCATGGCAGTTACAGTCGAAAACGTAAGCGCTTTGGAGCGCCGCATCAACTTGTCCATACCGGCTGACCTTATCGAGAAAGAAGTTGCGAGCCGGCTGCAGCGGATGTCCCGCACGGTTCGCATGCAGGGCTTCCGACCGGGCAAGGTTCCGTTGAAAATGGTTGCTTCAACCTATGGACCGCAGGTGCGCTCCGAAGTGATTGGCGACGCCATTCAGAAAAACTTCAGCGACACGATTTCGGAACAGAAGCTCCGGGTGGCGGGTTATCCGCGTATCGAACCGAAGGCACAAGCGGATGGTGCTGCGGCAAATGATGCCGCCTTCGAATTTGTAGCCACCTTCGAGGTGTATCCCGAGGTGACCATAGGTGATTTATCCGGCCTTTCCATTGACAAACCGGCAACCGTGGTTGGTGAAGCCGACGTAGACCGGACTCTCGAAACGCTGCGCAAGCAACGCATAAAGTACACAGAGGCGGCGCGAGCCAGTCAAACCGGTGATCGCGTGACGGTCGATTTTGTGGGCAGGATTGAAGGCGTTGCGTTCGATGGCGGAAGCGCCGACGGATTTACATTTGAACTCGGTGGCGGCCAGATGCTGCCCGAATTCGATGCCGCAGCCACCGGATTGGCCGCGGGCGAGGCGAAAAGCTTCGACCTTACCTTTCCCGCTGACTATCAGGGGAAGGACGTGGCAGGCAAGACTGCGAATTTCTCCATCACCGTACGCAAGGTTGAAGCCGGCTTACTGCCGGCGCTGGATGCGGAGTTTGCCAAATCGCTCGGTGTCGCCGATGGCGACGTCGAAAAAATGCGTACCGATATTCGCGGTAATCTCGCGCGCGCGGTCAAGAAGCGACTGCAGGCACGTACGAAGAACGGTGTGATGCAGGCTCTGTACGAGGCAGTGAAGCTGGAAGCGCCAAAGGCACTGGTCGCGATGGATGTAGAACGCCTGATCGAGCAGGCGCGTGCCGATCTGACTCAACGTGGCGTCAAGCAGGATGTGCCGCTGCCGCCCGACATGTTTCAGGAGCAGGCCAAACGGCGTGTGTCGCTTGGCTTGATCCTGAACGAATTGGTCAAATCCAACAGGCTCGAAGCCAAACCGGACCAGGTGCGCGCGGTGATCGACGAGTTCGCACAGAGTTATGAAGATCCGGCCGAAGTCGTGCGTTGGTACTACGGTGACAAACAGCGGCTCGCCGACGTTGAGGCGCTGGCGCTCGAGGACAACGTCGTCAAATTCGTGATGTCAAAGGCCGGCGTTGTCGACAAGAGCGTGTCTTTTGACGAATTGATGGGGCGCGGCTAAATCACCGACAGGAACAAGCAATGAGATCCGATATGCAGTATCAGCGTTTTCAGCAGTATGTCCACGACACAGGTGCCGGCGGCATGGTTCCCCAGGGTTTGGGCATGATCCCGATGGTGATCGAGCAGAGCGGTCGCGGCGAGCGGGCCTATGACATCTATTCACGGCTCCTGAAGGAGCGAGTTATCTTCCTGGTCGGGCCGGTCGAAGACATGGGAGCCAACCTGATCGTTGCGCAGCTTTTGTTTCTGGAGTCGGAAAACCCTGAAAAGGATATTTCGTTTTACATCAATTCTCCGGGCGGCTCGGTCACCTCGGGTTTGGCGATCTACGACACCATGCAGTTCATCAAGCCGGCGGTATCCACTTTATGCATCGGGCAGGCTGCCAGCATGGGGGCCTTTCTGCTGGCAGCGGGCGCCAAGGACAAGCGTTTCTGCCTGCCCAATTCCCGGGTCATGATTCATCAGCCGTCAGCCGGATTTCAGGGGCAGGCCTCCGATATCGAGATCCATGCCAAGGAGGTCATGGGCCTCAAGAAAAAGCTCAACCAGCTGATGTCCTTGCATACCGGGCAACCGGTTGAGCGGATCGAGAAGGATACGGATCGCGACAATTTCCTTTCTGCCGAGGACTCCAAGGCTTACGGCATTGTTGACAAGATACTTGGCAAGCGCGGCGAATAGAGTGTTGGTTGTTCCCTTAAGCGTATGCAGCGTCGTATTGTGGTTACACTCTTGCTTGGCAGGGGTTGAATGGCCTAAGCTGTGAGTGAATTAACCCGGTAACCAGAGCCTTTGATGTCCGATAAAAAAGCCAGTGGCGAAAAGCTGCTCTATTGCTCGTTTTGCGGCAAGAGCCAGCATGAGGTTCGCAAACTCATCGCCGGACCGTCTGTGTTCATTTGTGATGAGTGCATCGAACTCTGCAATGACATCATTCGCGACGAAACTTCCGGCGTCGAGCCGGGAAAGCCCGCCAAGTCCGATCTGCCTACGCCTCAGGAGATCTGCGGCATTCTTGATTCCTATGTCATTGGCCAGAAAACCGCCAAGCGGATCCTGTCAGTAGCGGTTTACAACCACTATAAGCGCTTGAAACATATCGGCAAAGGCGACGAAGTCGAGCTTGCCAAGAGCAATATTCTGCTGGTGGGGCCGACCGGGTCGGGCAAGACTCTTCTCGCACAGACCTTGGCAAGGCTCCTCAATGTACCGTTCGTAATTGCCGATGCCACAACCCTCACCGAAGCGGGGTATGTCGGCGAGGATGTCGAGAACATCATCCAGAAGCTGCTTCAAAATTGCAATTACGAGATCGACAAAGCCCAAAAAGGTATTGTTTACATTGATGAAATCGACAAGATTTCGCGCAAGTCGGACAATCCTTCGATCACCCGAGACGTGTCTGGCGAAGGCGTGCAACAGGCCCTTCTGAAGCTGGTAGAAGGTACGATCGCCTCGGTGCCGCCGCAGGGTGGCCGCAAGCATCCCAATCAGGACTTCGTCCAGGTGGATACCACCAACATTCTCTTCATCTGCGGCGGTGCATTCGATGGCCTGGAGAAGGTCATCCGCAACCGTTCCGAGAAAGGTGGCATTGGTTTCGGTGCCGAAGTCAAGCAGTTGTCCGACAACAGCTTGAGCGAGACGTTGAAGGGCGTGGAACCGGAAGACTTGATTAAATTCGGCCTGATTCCGGAGTTGGTCGGGCGTTTGCCGGTAGTGGCGACCTTGAATGAACTGGATGAGGCGGCGCTGATCCAGATTCTGACCGAACCCAAGAACGCATTGCTCAAGCAATACCAGAAGTTGTTTTTGATGGAAGGCGCTGAACTGGAAATCAGGCCCTCCGCGCTGGCGGCGATTGCCACCAAGGCGCTCAAGCGCAAAACCGGGGCGCGCGGCCTGCGTTCCATCATCGAACAGTCTTTGCTCGACACGATGTACGATCTGCCGGGCTCACAAAACGTCACCAAGGTGGTAGTCGACGAAAACGCCATCACCGGGGAAGGTCCGCCGATCCTTATTTATTCGGATGCGCCCAAGGTAGCTTCGGCCCAGTAGCAGCAAGCGCGCCCTTCGGCGCGCTTGTCGCATCCGGGGCTTGAGTACGTGGGTAGTCGCCCGCATGTTTCGCTAAGTGGTAATCGAAAAGTATTTGCAACCGAAAGGGTTGAAGACATGTCAGGCATCGAAGAAAGCACCGAGAACCTTCAACTTCCGCTTTTGCCATTGCGCGATGTGGTTGTGTTCCCGCACATGGTAATTCCGCTGTTTGTCGGTCGCCCCAAGTCGATCAAGGCGCTCGAACTGGCGATGGAAGCGGGCAAGAGCATCATGTTGGTGGCCCAGCGCTCCGCGGCCAAGGATGAACCGGAAGCTGGCGACATGTATGCGGTCGGTTGCGCAGCCAACATCCTGCAAATGCTCAAATTACCCGACGGCACAGTCAAAGTGCTGGTCGAAGGCGTTCAACGTGCCCGTATTGGCGGTATTGAGGACTTGCGCAGTCACTTCGCCTGCGATGCGAAGAGCGTTTCGGCCGAATTTGACACGACACCGGAGATCGAGGCGCTGCGCCGGGCGATCGTCCAGCAGTTCGACCAATACGTGAAGCTCAACAAGAAGATTCCTCCCGAGATCCTGACTTCACTTGCCGGTATCGATGACGCCGGCCGCCTGGCAGATACGATTGCCGCGCATCTGCCGCTGAAACTGGAACAGAAGCAGGAAATTCTCGAAATGTTTGACGTCCAGAAGCGTCTCGAGCATCTGTTGTCAGCACTCGAGGGCGAACTCGACATCCTGCAGGTCGAAAAGCGCATTCGCGGCCGGGTCAAGCGCCAAATGGAAAAGAGCCAGCGCGAGTACTACCTCAACGAACAGGTCAAGGCAATCCAAAAGGAGCTGGGAGAGGGCGAAGAGGGCGCCGACCTGGAGGAAATGGAGAAACGCATCAAAAAGGCGCAAATGCCGAAAGATGCACGCAAGAAAGCCGAATCGGAATTCAAAAAATTGAAGCTGATGTCGCCAATGTCAGCCGAAGCGACTGTTATTCGCAACTATATCGACACACTTTGCAATCTTCCTTGGAGGAAAAAAAGTCGTGTAAACAATGATTTATCGAATGCAGATCAAGTACTTAATGAAGACCACTATGGTCTTGACAAAGTCAAGGAACGCATCCTTGAGTACCTGGCGGTGCAACAGCGTGTGGATCGTGTAAAGGCGCCGATATTGTGCTTGGTGGGCCCCCCAGGCGTTGGCAAGACTTCGCTTGGTCAATCGATCGCCCGGGCGACCAACCGCAAGTTCGTGCGCATGGCCTTGGGTGGCGTGCGCGATGAAGCTGAGATTCGCGGCCACCGGCGTACTTACATTGGCTCAATGCCAGGCAAGATTTTGCAGAACATGACCAAGGTCGGTGTCAAGAACCCCTTGTTCCTGCTGGACGAGATCGACAAGATGGGCATGGATTTTCGCGGCGATCCATCGTCCGCGCTGCTCGAAGTGCTTGACCCTGAACAGAATCACACCTTTGCGGACCACTATGTCGAGGTTGATTACGATCTCTCGGAGGTGATGTTTGTCGCAACCGCAAACACCATGAACATCCCGGCGCCGTTGCAGGATCGAATGGAAGTGATAAGGCTCTCGGGATATACCGAGGACGAGAAGATAAGCATCGCCCAAAAGTACCTCTTGCCCAAGCAGATTGCAAACAATGGCCTCAAGAACACCGAAATTAGCGTAGCCGAAAGCGCTATCCGTGACATTGTGAGGTACTACACACGTGAAGCCGGGGTGAGGGCGCTTGAGCGCGAAATCTCGAAAATCTGCAGGAAAGTCGTCAAGACCCTGCTGCTGCACAAAGGCCCCCCGAAGAAAATGGCCATCACGGCCAAGAATCTCGACAAATATCTGGGTGTACAGCGCTTCACTTTCGGCATCGCCGAGAAAGAAAACCAGATCGGCCAGGTCACCGGCCTTGCCTGGACTGAAGTCGGCGGCGAATTGCTGACCGTGGAGACTGTGGCCGTGCCCGGCAAGGGCAACATCACCCGTACCGGTACCTTGGGTGACGTGATGAAGGAATCCATCGAAGCGGCACGATCGGTAGTACGCACGCGTTCCCGGCAACTCGGGATCAACCCGGATTTCTATGAAAAGATCGATCTACACATCCATATGCCCGAAGGTGCAACGCCCAAGGATGGCCCCAGTGCCGGCATCGCCATCACCACGGCCATCGTTTCGGTGCTGTCAGGCATCCCGGTGCGCGCCGACGTAGCCATGACCGGAGAAATCACCTTGCGTGGCGAGGTCCTCGCCATCGGCGGCCTGAAAGAAAAGCTTCTGGCAGCGCATCGCGGCGGGATCAAGACCGTCCTGATCCCTGAAGACAACGTCAAGGACTTGCCGGAAATCCCTGACAACATCAAGAACCGTCTTGAAATCATCCCGGTTAAGTGGATCGACAAGGTGCTCGATCTGGCGCTGGAACGCAAACCGGTGCCTTTGGCGGACGAACCAGTGGTGGTGGCGCCGGTTGCCGGCGCGGCACCTGCGGTAGAACCGGCGGTCAAGCACTGATTTGGCGGACATTTGCGCGCGCCCGCTGACGCATAAATGAAGATCCAGGTCGCATCGGATCTTCATCTGGAGTTCCTTGAACGGAATTTCCGAGACTTCCGGGTGGTCGAGCCATGCGACGCCGATGTGCTGGTCCTGGCCGGAGACATCCACAACCGCGATCGCGCCTTCGATGTGTTTCGCGACTGGCCCTGTCCGGTGCTGCTGTTGCATGGCAACCATGAATTGTATGGTTCAGTTGCCGAGGACGTTCTCGACCAACTCGGTGCGCGCGGTGAAGTTGGCAGCGTTCGATACCTTGAGCGGCAAGCCGCGGTTATCGCGGGGGTGCGCTTTCTCGGGTGCTGCCTATGGACCGACTACGCACTGGACGGCGACCCAGGGCATGCGATGCTTCTTGCTGAGACCGCGCTCATGGATCACAAGGCCATCAGGACTCCACATGGGAAGTTCCATCCCAAAGACGCACTCAAGCTTCACCGCCAGGCGCGCACCTGGTTGAAGCAGGCCCTAGCTCAGCCGCACGACGGACCCACAGTGGTCTGTACCCACCACGCGCCGCACCCGGGCTCGATCCATTCCCAGTACACCGGGAACCCGCACAATCCCGCTTTTGTCAGCGATCTTCCCGAACTTCTCGCCCAGGCTGACCTCTGGATTCATGGTCACGTGCACAACAGCTTCGATTATCGAGTTGGCAAGACGCGAGTTGTGGCAAATCCGCGCGGCTATGCATTGAATCTGCGCAGGGCTAGTACCTTGGCAGAGTTGGTGTGGGAGAACCCGTCGTTTGACCCGCGCAAGCTGATTGAATTGTGAGTTTGCTATTTTTTCGTGTAGCGCAGGAAGTCTACAGTCCTCAGCTGCAATGGAAAATGATTTTGATAGCAGTGGTTTACAAGCGTTAATTGATGCAAAGCGTTAGGTTAATTGATGGCGCCGATTGGGTTTGGGATGGGTCGGAGGTGGCGCGGGCAACGAATATTGATCTAAGTTTATTATTTAACATAATATACATTCCACAAAACATAAGCGCCGGAGTCGCAACGGGAATTGCCAGTCAAACCCAAGGATTGCCATCCGAAATCCCTCGAACTCCTGAGAATGGCGGTCAATGGATGCACTTATGCTTCGGTGATCCCGCAATGACCGGCAACGCAACACGACACAGGCCTCAATTCGAGTGCCACCGGCCAGCGCCAAAGGTTCCCAAAGCCATGGGCTCCGTCCAGACCAGTTTTGCACCTCAAATCGGCGCTCGACTTGGCCATCCCGCAAAGCCGCTCGCACCCGTCGAGGCACCGAAGCCGCCACATGCTTTGCCGCCGCGCGTCACTTTGCTCAATGGCAAGACCGAAGGCGGCAAGCTGGCCTTCTTTTCGTATGAACTCAAGCTTGTCGGGCTGGAACAGACGCATTCGGAGATCAAGCGCATAGGCTTCAGTGACATCGCCTTCTACCGCTTTACCGCCGAGCAAGGCCTGGCGGAAGGCGTAATGCCGGTCGCTTGGCGTGGCGGCCAGTCCCGGGCGCTTGAGCCGCATGCCTTCAAGGGTGAGCTTAAGAACAAGAAGCAGTTTTCCGGAAAAATGCGCGCTTACCTGCGTAATGCAACCGGCGCCTACCTGATCATTCCCAGTAACCAGCCGAACGGCGCCGAGTCCTTTGTTTTCATCCCGGAAGAAAACATTGCGGTCCTCAGTGTCGAGGCGCAGTTGGGGGCAATGCTGGTCAAGAACGGCACGCTTACTGAAGCCCAGGTTTCGGCCGGTCTCGAGATGCAAAAGACGCTGCGTATCAAGCGCCTGGGAGGCTATCTGGCAAGCGCCAAGTCCTTCACCGCGGAACATCTGGCCGAGGCGCTAGATCGCCAAAAAGGGAATACGACAGTCCGGCGCATCGGTGAGGTGCTGGTCGGCGAACAGATCATCACCGATGATCAGCTCAAGGCTGCTCTGGAGGCACAGGCCCAAGACCGCAAGAAGCCCCTAGGACAGGTTCTGATCGACCAGGGCCTGATCACTCAAGCGGAACTGAACAAGGTGCTGGTCCAAAAGCTGGGAATCCCGGAGGTCAGCATCCGGCGTTTTTCGGTCGAACCGCGGGCGATACGTGCAATCCCGGAAGCCCTCGCTCGAGCCAAGCGGGTGCTGCCGCTATGCTTCAACGCTGGAGCATTGGCCGTGGCGATGGAGAATCCGCTTGACCACGGCACGGTTCAGGAACTCAGTGTAATGAGCCAGTGCAAGATCGACGCGGTGCTGGCGAGTCCCGAAGAAATCAGCGAAGGCCTGGAAATCTACTACGGTGACATTCACGCTTCGGTAGATGCACTGCAAAATGAACTGACCAACGCTGACACTGCCGGCGCACCGCTGGCGCAGGCCAAATCTTCCGACTTGGTGACCGAGGCTGACGGCGCCATGGTGCGCATGGTCAACAAGATCATCACCGATGCCTACCGCCAGAAAGCCTCGGATATCCACGTCGAGCCGCGCAAGGACGGCAGTTGCAATGTGCGCTTTCGCAAGGATGGCGCGTTGGAGGGTTACATGAATATGCCGGCCAGCTTCCGTAATGCCATGATTTCGCGCTTGAAAATCATGTCCAACCTGGATATTTCCGAAAAGCGCAAACCGCAGGATGGCCGGCTCGACTTTTCCAAGTTCAGCAACCTCAATTTTTCGTTGCGAGTGGCGACTATCCCCACCAACAATGGCTCCGAGAGCGTGACTCTTCGCATCCTGACCCAGGCCAAGCCACTCCCCCTCGAAGCCTTGGGCATGGAGCCCGACTCGTTGGCCGGACTGCAGGCTATGGCCGAAAAATCGCATGGGCTGGTGCTCGTAAGTGGCCCTACCGGCACGGGCAAGACCACCACCCTGCACTCGGTGCTGGCCCACCTCAATACGGCGGACCGAAAAATCTGGACTGCGGAAGATCCGATCGAAATCACGCAGGATGGCCTGAACCAGGTGCAAACCAACAGCAAGATCGACTGGACGTTTGCCGCAGCCCTGCGCAGTTTTCTGCGCGCCGATCCCGACGTGATCATGGTGGGTGAAATGCGTGACGCGGAAACGGCCGCCATTGCGGTCAGCGCAGCGCTCACCGGTCACCTTGTGCTGTCGACTGTGCACACCAATTCCGCGTGCGAAAGCGTCAATCGCTTAGTCGATATGGGGCTGGACCCGTTCAGTTTCGCCGATTCCCTCAAGGGCATCGTCGCACAACGTCTGGTGCGCGCACTGCACGACTGCAGGCAGAGCTTCGAGCCCTCACTTGAAGACATGCAACTGCTGGCCCGAGAGTACCTGGGCGGCGGATCAGCGGCCGAGGTGTCCGCGCTGCTCGCCCAATGGCACGGAAAATATGCCGGCGACGGCGACAAGTTCACTCTCTATAGGGAGACTGGCTGCGCCGACTGCTCGCAGAAAGGCTTCAGTGGCCGTATCGGAATTCACGAGGTATTGACCGTAACCCCGGAGATTCATCGCCTGATCCAAACACGTGCGCCGCTGGCAACCTTGCTTGCCATGGCGCGTGACAACGGGCTTCGCAGCTTGAAACAGGACGGCATACTCAAGGTATTGCAGGGCAAAACCACCATGACACAGGTGCGCGCTGCCTGCTCGTGAAAGCGGCCCGTCCTGATCAAAACGAGCGCGCAAGGCGTACATCGTGGCATCGGCGCCCTGGCAACGCAGCTTGAAAGCTGCCCTACTTTTTCAGCTTTGCGGCAATCAAGGCCGCGATATCGGTATTGCGGGTTTGCAAAGCCCAGTCCAGCGCGGTCTCGCCGCGATCGTTCTTCAGGCTCGCGTCCGCACCTTCTTCCAGCAAAAACTTGACCACCGGCATATGGCCGCCGCGTGCCGCCATCATCAACGGAGTTAAACCATTATCTGGGGAAGAGTCTATATATGCATGATTTTCAATAAGTATTTTCACGACTTCCAAGTGCCCGTTGGTAGCGGCGTAGAGTAAGGCGGTCCAGCCTGGCTGGTTTACCTGAGCCTCCTTGGAAATCAGGAATTCGACGACGCTGCGGTGCCCTCCCAGTGATGCAAGCATGATCGCGGTCTCGCCATTGGCATTGCGCCGATCAATATTTGCCCGCGCCGAAGCCAAGACCTTGACCACATCAAGAGAGCCTCCGCGCGCAGCCACGTGGAGTACGGTCTGCCCGGTCGGATCGACCGTATTGGCGTCCAGGCCGCGATTGAGCCACTGCGCCACCTCGCGAGCATTGCCGTTCTTCACCGCATTGAGAAAATCATCATACGCAGCGCCCACGGCTGCGCCACCGTGGCCCAGCCAAAGTATCGAGGCGATTGTCCAGGCTATTCGACGTATCAATTGGGCCTCCCGGCCAGTGTGGCCGCACGTTCGAACAGGCGGAAAAAGTTGTCGGTGGTATGCGCCTCCACCTCGGCTACGTCAATCCCGCGCAAACGCGCGATTTCATCCGCGACATACGGGACCAGGCCTGGCTCGTTGATGCGTCCGCGATGTGGCACCGGTGCCAGGTAGGGTGCGTCGGTTTCGATCAGGATGCGCTCCAATGGAATGGTTTTGGCGACCTCCTTGAGTGCCTGTGCGCTCTTGAAGGTCACGATTCCGGAAAATGAGATATAGAAATTCATGTCGATCGCCGCTTCGGCCACCGCGAGCGATTCGGTAAAGCAATGCATAACCCCGCCCGCCGCCGCAGCGCCCTCCTCGCGCAGAATATCGATGGTGTCGCGCGCCGCTTCGCGGGTATGCACGATCAGAGGCATCCCGCACGCGCGGGCGGCGCGTACGTGAACGCGGAAGCGTTCGCGCTGCCATCCGAGGTCACCTTTCATGCGGAAATAGTCAAGCCCGGTCTCGCCGATGGCGACTACGCGCGGGTGCCGGGCCAGCGCCACCAGGCGCTCGACATCCGGCTCGGTTACGCCTGCGTGATCGGGGTGCACGCCGACGGAGGCGAATACATTGGCGTATTGCTCAGCCAGCTCAAGCACGTTGTGCAACTGTTCAAGCTCGACGGCCACGCACAAGGCGTGCCCGACCCGATTGCGTTCCATCAGGGCCAGCAGTTCAGGAAGCCGCGCGCGCAGTTCGGGGAAATTGATGTGGCAGTGGGAATCGACGTACATCGTGCCTACGCCATGCGCCGGCTGGCAGCGCCTGGCCCTTGTTTCAAAGTGTGTGGGTCGGGCGCGCCGAGCCCAGGGCGTTGCCAAGCAGGTTTTCAATCTTGCGGCGTGCCGACTGCCCGCTTTCGTCGCCCGAGAACTGCACGCCGATGCCCTGTTGCTTGTTGCCCTGCGCGCCGTGCGGCGTGACCCAGGCCACGGTACCGGCGACCGGCAGCTTGGCGGGATCGTCCATCAGCGAGAGCAGCATGTATACCTGATCACCCAGTCGATAGTTGCGGGTGGTCGGAATGAAAATGCCGCCGTTTCGAAGATGCGGCATGAAAGCCGCGTAAAGGGCGGACTTTTCCTTGATATTGAGCGAAAGCATGCTCGGGCGGGCGCCACCGACGGATGGGGATTTCGCGGATTCAGGCATGTCAGTTTCCGGGCGCGGCCAGCCGCGCATAGTCGATCAGCAATTCTTCGGCAAAAAGACGTGCGTTCAAAGGGTGCTCCGACACTCGCCGCATGCGCATGAGGCGGCGGTAGTAGGCATGCAGTGCCGCGGCGTGCATCCGTTTGGCCGCAGCCTTGAGTGCCCGCTCTTGTGAAGGATGATAGCGTACATCGAGACCGCTTTCGCACAGCACAAGGTCGCTGGTCCAGCGAGCCAGCCACACGCAAAGATTGGTCGCCCCGGCCTTCTCGCACTTCTCGGCCAGCGCGATCGGATCAATGGCGCGTTCGCCCGCCAAAGCGCCAAGCAATGTTTCGCGGAAGTCGGCGTCAGGGTCGGCAATCGCGGCCGCCAGCGGTGCACCACCGGCCTCGGCCAAGGCGCTTTCAGGATCGCGCACCCCCGCCGCGGCAAGCCATGCCAGCGTGCGTGCCGGCGCCGGGCGACCAAGCGGCAGTTTTGCGCAGCGACTGCGTATGGTTGGCAAAACATCATTGATGCGGCTGGTCACCAGCAGGAACAGCGTATTCGCGGGCGGTTCTTCCAGAGTCTTCAAAAGTGCGTTTCCGGCATCTACATTGAGACTGTCGGCCGGATAAACCACCACCACGCGGCGACCCGCGCGATGCGTGCCGATGTTGAAAAATCCGTCCAGGGCGCGGACTTGCCCGATCTTGATGACTTTCGACGGCGCCGTCTTTGACTTGGTGCCGAAGGCCTCGTTGCTTGCATCCGTAGTGGCATCTCCCGGCGGGGCCGATTCCGGTTGCAGGGCTTCCGGCAGAACGGCGCGATAGTCCGGGTGGTTACCATCGGCAAACCAGTGGCACGCGGCGCATTGGTCGCAGGGTTCGCCGCTTGCCGCCAGATTTTCACACAACAGGCTCTGCGCGAAGTACTCGGCCAGAACGCGCTTGCCGATCCCGGCGGGACCTGACAGCAGCAGCGCATGGGGCAGGCGTGCCCGCATCGACTGCAGCTGCATCCAGCCAGTATCCAACCAATCATATGGCAATTTTTTCATACATTTAAAATAATACGCTCAAGTACTTTATCAATATCAAATGCTGGCAATATTGCATCAATCACGCGAAATCGGCCAGGCTCGGCGGCCGCCAGCGCACAATAGCGGGCCCGTACCCGATCATGGAATTCGGCATCTTCCTGCTCGAACCTGTCGAGCGTGCGCGCGCCACTGATGCGTAGTCGCGCGGCTTGATGCGAAATGTCGAACAGCAAGGTCAAGTCCGGGTTAGTATGCGGATGAACCCAACGTGCCAGTATTTCAATCTTTTCCAAATCGACGCCCCGCCCTCCCCCCTGGTAAGCACGCGTGGCGTCGGTGAAACGATCGCAGACTACCCAGCACCCGCTCGCCAGCGCCGGTTCGATCACCTGCGCCACATGTTCGCGCCGGGCGGCGAACATCAGCAGCGTCTCGGTTTCAAGATGCATCGGTTGGGCCAGCAACAGTTCGCGCAGGCGTTCGCCCAAAGGCGTGCCACCCGGTTCGCGTGTGACCAGCACCTCCTGGCCACGCTTGCGCAAGCGCTCGGCCGTCGCCGCAACATGGCTTGACTTGCCGGCTCCGTCAAGGCCTTCGAAGCTTATGAATTTGCCGCGCTTCATGAGTACTGATGGAACCATGGATTCCATATTTTTATTCTATAAATCATATACTGGTATATTCAACCGCCACGCCTCTGGAATTTGTTCACGGCACGATTATGCGCCTCCAGGCTGGCTGAAAATTCATGGCTGCCATCGCCACGCGCCACAAAGAAAATCGCTTCGGTGCGCGCTGGATTGAGGGCGGCCTGCAGAGCAGCCAGTCCGGGGAGCGCGATTGGCGTGGGCGGCAGCCCGGCACGGGTGTACGAGTTGTATGGCCCGTCTGTCTGCAGATCGCGTTTGCGCAGATTGCCGTCGAAGCCAGCGCCCAGGCCATATATGACCGTGGGGTCGGTTTGCAGCAACATGCCACGGCGCAAGCGGTTGACGAACACCCCTGCGATCAACGGCCGCTCGCGCGCCAACCCGGTTTCCTTTTCCACTATCGAGGCCATGATCAGGGCCTCATAGGCGGTCGCATATGGCACGCCGGGCGTACGCCGCTGCCATTCGGATTCCAGGCGACGCTGCATGGCACGATAAGCACGTCGCAAGACACTGACATCGGTAGCCCCCTTGGCAAACAAATACGTATCCGGAAAAAAAAGGCCCTCGTGGTGGTTTCCCAGACCACCGGGCTCGGCCCGCTGAATTGCTTCGAACACTGCCGAATCGCTCAAGCCCTGCAAGCTGTGATTCACACCAGTGTGGGCGTCGAGCGCCGCGCGAAACTGCCGAAAAGTCCAGCCCTCCGGAATGGTCAGTTCCTGCAGGGTCACGTCGCCCCGCGTGAGCTTCTCGATCAAGGCAAGCGGCGTGGTGCCGGCTTCAATTTCATAGCTGCCTGCCTTGATACGGGTGTCGCTCCCAGAAATGCGTGCCAGCAACACCAGCGCATCCGGGTATACGGGCATGCTGCCCGCGGCGAGGCGCGCGGCGGTGCGCATGGAACTTCCGGGGGGAATGGTGAAATCGACGCTGGCGCTGCCAAGAGGGATGGGGCGCCCGGCGTACCACCAAAGCCCGGCTCCGGCGCTCAAAACACTCAAAATTCCCAGAAAAATCAGCGCCTTGAATAACCGCAACATGAAGCCATCTTGAAAAAGTGAGCCCGTATAATAGTCGGGTCAAAGGACTTTGAACATGAGCAATAGCGCCAATCCACAGAATTTCCCAGGTCTGCCGGCCCGACTCGCGTCGTTCGGGCTCATTGAGGTGTCGGGCAGTGATGCCCGATCATTCCTGCACAACCAGCTGAGCAATGATTTGCTGAATCTGGCGCCGGACCGCGCGCAATGGACCGCGTATTGCTCACCCAAAGGGCGCATGCTGGCCGGGTTTCTGGCTTGGAGCGCAGTTCCTGACCACATCTATCTCGCCTGCGACCGGGCCCTGGTGCCGGGCTTGGTCAAACGCCTGCGTATGTTCGTCTTGCGCTCCAAAGTGGTCATCGAGGACGTCAGCGAACGCTATGAATTCACTGGCGTGATCGGCAGCGGCGGTGCTCATGCGCCCCTCCAGCTTGAACTCATCGACGAGTCGATGCACATCGCGTTGCCTGCTGTCGACGGGCAGCAACGCGCACTTGTCGTAGCCCCCCCCTCGTCCGCCAGCGCGGAGAATGATGACGAGACCGGCTGGCGCGCCATGATGATCGCTGCCGGAGAAGTCTGGCTGACCCCCGCGACCCAGGACCAGTTCGTGCCCCAGATGGTCAATTTCGACGCTATTGGCGGTATCAGCTTCAAGAAGGGTTGCTATCCGGGCCAGGAAGTTGTCGCCCGCGCGCACTATCGGGGCGCGGTCAAGCGGCGCATGTATCGAGCGCGCGTCAATGGCGCCGCGAGCGCCGGACAGCCGCTCTTTTCGACTGGGGCCGAGGCCGAAGAGTGCGGCATGATCGCCAATGCGACTGTCTTGGCCGACGGGTCCAGCACTGTCCTGGCCGTGTTGCCGATTCAGAGTCGCCTTGATGCAAGCATTCATCTGGGGGCTGGCGATGGCCCGACGCTGGCTTTTCTGAACCTGCCGTACGCGATGCCTGAGCCCCTATGAGGCGACTGCTTGGCTCCGCACGCGCAGGTGTGGGCCACCCGGTCTGCGCGGCTGGACTGGAGGGCTGGATTTGAGCGCGCTGCACAACCACTACGTGTACTACAAAATTGTGCCTGCGGCCATAGGCGAGTTCATTCCGGTGGCGGTCGCCATGCAGTCGGACATTTATCGCCTGTGCGGTGTGCGCGGGCGCTTGCAGAAAAAGTCGTCCGACGATGCCACCTGGATGGAGATCTACGAAGGCGTGCACCAGCGCCTGCTGTTCGAGGCGGCACTGGCGGACTGTGTGGACCGCTTCGGTATCAACAGCTTTATGGCGGCAGGCTCGGCGCGCCATGACGAAATCTTTCACGACCCGCTGGCCTGAAGATACAGTCATGTGCCTGATCGCGCTCGCCTGGCATGTGGTTCCAGGCTATTCCCTGATCGTCGCAGCCAATCGCGATGAGTTCCACGCGCGCAGGTCCGCACCAGCCGGTTTCTGGCCGCAGGCGCCCGAACTATTTGGTGGGCGCGATCTCCAGAGTGGTGGGTCCTGGATGGCCGTCACCCGTGACGGTCGTTTTGCGGCCTTGACCAATCATCGCGACCCGGTGCCGCCGAACAGCAAAGCGCCGTCGCGCGGTCACCTGGTTACCGATTATCTCCGCAGCCGGCAGCGCCCACAGGACTACCTCGCCGCCTTGGCTCCCGTGCGTGCCCAGTACAACGGCTTCAATCTGCTGGTGGCCGATGCCGATTCGCTCGGCTATTCCGGCAACAGCGGTGCGGCAGCGCAGCCCGTGGCGCCAGGCTTTCATGCCCTCTCCAACGCGCGCTTGAATACCCCTTGGCCCAAAACGACCGGACTTCTGGGGGACCTGAGCGCCATTGTCGGAGCCCGGCCGGACGAAGATCGCTTATTCGAACAACTATTCACCGCCCTGGCCGAAACCGGTGTTCCGCATGATGCGCAATTGCCTGCCACCGGGGTCGACCTGGAGCGCGAACGCACGCTGGCCCCACGCAAGATCGTGGCGCCAGTCTACGGAACCCGCTGCAGCAGCGTGCTGGCGATACGTGCGGATGCATCGATCCGTTTCGACGAAATCAGCTTCGACCATGAGGGCCGCCAATCCGGTCGCGTCAGCCAGAGTTTTACGCCATCAGGCGTGCGGTCAACGTAAGCACATCGTAAACCGGCAGGCCGGTGGTCTGGCGCAAGGCGTGTGAATGGAGTGGCATATTGGTGCATTCGAGGACGACCGCACCCACTACGGGATGGCGCTGCAGGAGGCGCCGTCCAGCGTCCACCATTTCGGCGCGCAGCAGCGCCGGCTCGAGGGTTGCCTGGTCACCCAGAATGGCTCGCGCGAACTCGCCGTCAGGCGCGACTCCCGTCACCGGTGTTGCCGGATCGGCGCCGACGGCACGCTTCTGCGCCTCGCTCAGCGCCTCGGCTGCGATGTTCAGCAGGCCGACACGCAGGTCTGGCGGCAAGCGGGCCGCCAGGTTCGCGACCTTGCACAGGCACGAGGTGGCCAGCGGGATATCGACCGCAGCCGCCAACTCGCGCTGATGCAGTGCGAGAAGGCCGCAACTGCTGGTAATGGCCGCACAACCCTGTGCGGCCGGTTGCCGCGCGGCGCCTGTGAATGGCTCGACCAGGCCATGGGCATTTTCATGAATCACCCGTGCCGGCGATGCACCCTTGGCCACGTGGCAGCGCAGCGCCCAGGCGAAACTGTCTGGATTGCCGATATCATCCAGAAGGCGCGGAAAGCGAGTCTCCAGCATGATCACGCCTAAAGCCGTCGCCCTTCATAGCCACCACTGGCACGCCGCGGTCCATGTGCGCGCCCACGGATGCGGCCATTCCGTAGCCCAGCATGCCGCGGGCGCGATTGAAAAAAAGCGCCGAGTGGTGCGGCGGGTCTCGGAATACGTGGAGAAATAAGGGCATGGTGTGCCGGGATCGACCGCCGAACTGGCATCGCTTGGCAACACCTGCCGCAATTCGCGCATCACGCGTTCCGGCCTGATCGGTCGCTCGTCCGAAAGCGCCAGGCGCATGAACGCGTCGCGCAGCCGCGTGCTGCGCAACGGAATACGTTTCGCCCGGTACGAGGCTGCGATCGATATCGACCTGGATCATGGCTTCGGCTGCAAGCTACGATTTGTACTTCAAGCAGGTTGGCAGCGCAGTGCGGTTTTTTTTGGGCCATGCGGGGGCCGCGGCTTGCGCATTCCAAGGAGTATTCATGCGTTTTCCCGTATCCTTCGGCGAAATTGACCAGCGACTTCAAGCAGGTCGGCAACATCATGCCTGCGGCGGGATAACGGCGTCGCCTGGCGTGAGCTCGATGCGACGGCATTGCAGAAGTTGCTGCCGATGCTCGATTCCGCATATGGCTTCGGCATCATGGTGGATGCCGTTGCGCACTGCCGTGATCCGGGCACTTATGCAGGCGCCCGTGTGCGGCATGGCAGGACAGGCGGGGCGAAACTCGCACGAGCGCGCGCCTACTGCTTTGAAATCGTTGAAAGGCGCCTGCGCGCGGTTCTTACAGACGGTGGGTCGCTTGCCTGCGACCGTGCCGTGATCGCCGCCGGCATCGGTTCCAGGGCCTTGGCGCGCGCCGCCGGTGATCGCATCTTTCTGGAAAGCGAGCGCGGCTATCACTTGGTGTTCAGTGCGCCGGGCTTCGAACTTCCACTGCAGGTCATGCCGGCCGACGGCAAGATGGCCAATACGCCCACCAACCACGGCCTGCGACTGGCGGGTCAGGTGGAATTGACCACACGCGATGCCGCACCCGATTGGCGGCGCGCCGCGATTTTGCTCGCTCATGCGCGGCGCGCCTATCCACAATTGCGTGAGAAGGCCGAAACTGCTGAAGTCAAACGCTGGATCGGAGATCTCCCCTCGACCGCGAACGGGCTGCCGGTGCTGGGCCCGGCATCAGGCTCGACAGACGTGATTCACGCGTTTGGCCATGGCCATGTCGGACTGTCTTGCGGGCCGATCAGCGGGCGCATGGTTGCCGACTTTTTTGGCGGAAAAAGCGGCGCTGCGGACTACGCCGCGTATGCTGCGCAGCGCTTCGGCTGATCAGTTGGCGCGTTGCAGGGTGAAAAAGAAGGTTGCGCCTTCGCCGGGCGCACCCTTGGCCCAGATGCGGCCGTGATGGCGCTCGACGATCTGCTGCGCGGTCGCCAGACCAATTCCCAGACCGTCGTAGTCGGCGCTTGAATGCAGCCGTTGAAACGGCTCGAACAGGCGATCGGCGTCCTGCATGTCAAAGCCGGCGCCGTTATCGCGCACGAAAAAAACCGATTCGCCGTTGATCTCGCAAGCCCCGAATTCGATCGCGGGCGCCGCGCTTTTGGCGCTGTACTTTTGCGGATTAGCCAAAAGATTTTCCAGCACAATGCGCGCCAGCACCGGGTCGGTATCCGCCGTGAGGCTGCCGGCGATACTAATTTGCGCCGCCGGCTCGGGCGCGCCGGTACTCAGATTTGCGACAACATCTTCGGCCATGGCGCTCAAGTCCACGCGCGAACGATGAATCTCGCGGTTCTCGGCCTGAGCCAGCGCCAACAGGCCTTCGATGAACTCATTCATGCGCCGGCCGCTTTTTTCTATGCTGGCCAGCAGCAGTGCCGACTCGCTTCGCTCCTCGCCCGACTGGCTATCCATCAAAAGGCCGGTGAATCCGAGAATGCCGCGCAGCGGCCGGCGCAATTCATGCGCAACCGCGTGACCGTATGATTTGAGGGCGGAGTTCTGGCGCGCCAAGGTCAGAGTTTTTTGCTCTACACGATGTTCAATGGTGGCGTTGAGCATCGTCAACTCTTGCTGCGTGCTGCGGCGTTCCTCATAAGCCAGCGCCAGCCTGCTTTCAAGGGCGCGCATTTCCTCGGCCAGGCGTGCGATTTCGTCTCTGTCAGATAGGCGCGCCGAGTCATCATTCGCAAGCATGCGCGTATACAGCTTGCGCAGCTGCGCCTGGACCGCATCCACCAGTTCCCGGGCCTCGAACGGCTTGGACAGGAAATCGTCCGCGCCACCCACCATGCTCTTGCGAAAGCGCTGGCGCGAGCCGTCCACGGTCAGATAGATCACCGGAATGCCGTGCGTGGCGTCTCCACCGCGCAGCGAATCGAGCAAGGCTTCACCGCTGGTGTCCGGCAGGTAGTGGTCGAGAATGATCACGTCCGGCGGGTCCGTGGCGAGCAGCACCTCGGCCGCGGCACCAGTAAGGGCGCGCGACACACGGCATTTTTGGCGCTGCAGGTGCAACGCGATGTACTTGCCGATAACCTCGTCATCGTCGATCACGAGAATATGCGGGGGCCTGCGCTGCAAGGAAGCTTCCTGCCGGCCCGCGCTTGTGCGCCCCTGCTTTTCGACGGCGATCACAGCACGCCTTTCATCGCGCGTACCTGGCACAATCGAATCCTGATCGAGCACTGCATGAGCCTCAAAACTCCGAGCAGAAATCCTATCACCAGATCGCTTGCTACGGCCGATCGAGCCGGTTCAATGGGCCTGGTCCCAATTGGCTCCGACCCCGACCTCGGCCAGCAAGGGCACGTCGAGCGTTGCCACCGCACCCATCAAATGCGGCACCATGGCGCGGACATGTTCCAGTTCATCGGCCGGCACCTCCAGAACCAGTTCGTCATGCACCTGCATGACAAGCCGCGATTTCAGTTGCGGGCGCTCGATGGCCGCCTGCACTGCGATCATCGACATCTTGATCAGGTCGGCCGCCGTGCCCTGCATCGGCGCGTTGATCGCGGCGCGCTCCGCGCCCTGCCGGCGCGGCCCGTTGGGGCTGTTGATCTCCGGCAACCAGAGGCGTCGCCCGAACACCGTTTCAACATAACCCTGGGCCTTGGCCGCGATGCGCGTTTCGTCCATGTAGCGCTTGACCCCCGCGAAGCGCTCGAAATAGCGTTCGATGTAGGTCTTGGCCGCATCCCGCTCTATGCCCAGGCTGGTGGCCAGACCGAAGGCGCTCATGCCGTAGATCAGGCCGAAATTGATCACCTTCGCATAGCGACGCTGCTCCGAACTCACCTCGGAGCGCGGGGCGCCGAAAATTTCGGCGGCGGTGGCGCGGTGCACATCCTCGCCTGCGGCGAAGGCTGCCAGCAACGCGGGGTCCTTCGAGATGTGCGCCATGATGCGCAATTCGATCTGCGAATAGTCGGCCGACATGATCATGCTGCCGGGTGGGGCAATGAAAGCTTCGCGGATACGCCTTCCTTCAGCGGTGCGGATCGGGATGTTCTGCAGGTTCGGGTCATTGGACGCCAGGCGTCCAGTGACCGCGACCGCCTGTGCGTAATTGGTGTGCACCCGGCCGGTGGCCTGGTTGACCATGCGCGGCAGCTTGTCGGTGTAGGTGCTTTTCAGCTTCGACAAGCCGCGGTAGTCGAGCAACACCTTGGGCAGTGGGTAATCCTCGGCCAGCTTTTGCAGCACCTCTTCGTCGGTCGATG
The DNA here is from genome assembly GCA_040382235.1 of Burkholderiales bacterium. GTDB lineage: Bacteria > Pseudomonadota > Gammaproteobacteria > Burkholderiales > JAEUOS01 > JAEUOS01. The sequence goes on along the minus strand of JBEIFV010000021.1, from coordinate 4,122 downwards.
GGGCGCCGGAAGGGGTTTTCTTGATCACCGGCAACTTCATGCGCTCGAAAAAAATCTCGCCGATCTGTTTCGGACTGCCCAGATTGAATGGCTGGCCGGCCAGTTCATAGGCTCGCCTCTCGAGCTCCAGCATGGTCACGCCAAGTTCACCGCCCTGCTTTTCGAGCAGGGCGGCGTCGATCAGCACGCCGGTCCGTTCCATCTTCATGAGCACGACCGCGACCGGCATTTCCAGCTCGTAAATCCGCTTGAGCTTGGCGTCGGCTGCGATCTGCGGCCACAGGATCTGGTGCAATTGCAGGGTGACTTCGGAGTCTTCGGCCGAGTACTCGGTGGCGATATCGATCGCCACTTGCTCGAAGCCGATCTGGTTCGCGCCTTTGCCTGCCACCGCCTCGTACTTGATGGTGGTGCGTCCCAGATGACGGGTGGCGAGCGAATCCATGTCGTGACTGCGATGCGATTCGATCACATAGCTCTGCAACAGGGTGTCATGCACGATGCCGGCGAGCGCGATGCCGTGATTGGCGAAAATGTGGGCGTCGTACTTGAGGTTCTGCCCCACTTTTTTGGCGTTCGGATTCTCGAGCCAGGGCCGCAGCATGGCGATGGCGGTGTCGAAGTCGAGTTGGCCGTCGGCATCCGGCCCGGTATGGCCCAGCGGCAGATAGGCGCCGGCATAGGGCTCGATCGCAAACGAAATGCCGACGATTTTCGATCGCATCGGGTCAAGCCCGGTGGTTTCAGTGTCGACCGCGGCGATATCGGCGGCTTCCAGCCGTGCGATCCAGGCCAGAAGGTCTGCCTTGGTGCGCACGGTCTCATAGTGTTTGGGCCGCTCGCCTGGAAGCTCCGCAGCCGCGCCGGCGGCTTGCGCAGGCGGCCCCGGCGCGCCCGATGGCGCGCTGGCAGCGCCGCCCTCCATCTCGCGCAGCCAGGTCTTGAAGCCATAGCGTGAAAAAAGCTCACGCAACAAGGTCTCATCGGCAGCTTCCGCCTTGAGGCTTTCCAGCGACAGGCCGGCGACATCGCATTTGACCGTCACCAGTTCACGCCCCTTGGGAAGCCAGTCGAGCGCACGCCGCAGGTTGTCGCCGACCACACCCTTGATTTCGTCCGCGTGCGCCATCACAGCGTCCAGCGAGCCATATTCGGAAATCCATTTCACGGCGGTCTTGGGGCCCACTTTCGCCACGCCGGGCACATTGTCCACCGTGTCGCCCGTGAGGGCAAGATAATCGATGATCAGCTCCGGCACCACGCCGAATTTGGCCTTGACACCGGCCACGTCTAGCCGCTCATTGCTCATGGTGTTGATCAGCGTCACGTGCGCATCCACCAGTTGCGCCAGGTCCTTGTCACCGGTCGATATCAGGGTCTCGATGCCCGAACCCGCCGCCATCTTCGCCAGGGTGCCGATGACATCGTCTGCTTCGACGCCGTCAATCATCAAGAGCGGCCAGCCCATGGCGCGGACCAGGCCGTGGATCGGCTCGATTTGCCGCACCAGGTCATCCGGCATCGCTGCGCGCTGCGCCTTGTATTGCGGATACAAATCGTCGCGGAAAGTGCGCCCCTTCGCATCGAACACGCAGGCGCAATAGTCGGCCTGGTTTTCGGCCCTGAGCTTCTTGAGCATGCTGACCATGCCATGCATGGCGCCGGTCGGCAATCCTTGCGGGCTGCGCAGGTCCGGCAATGCGTGAAAGGCGCGATACAGATACGACGAGCCGTCGACCATCAGCAATCTGGGCATCGAAACTCCACACTCCCTGATAAAGTTTGTGTCTCTGGCAGGAATTGCCGGTTGCGGCGCGCCTGCGAACAGGCGGCGCGGCCGCGGTCGGTGCCAGTGTTTTCAACCAGGCACCGGGGACATCACGAATATGGCAATCAAAGTCAACCGCGCCGACATGGCGGCGGACCATTCGGCGCGCGAGGCCTGGCGCCTCTTTGGAATTATGTCAGAGTTCGTCGAGGCCACCGAACGCCTTGAACCCCTGCGCCCGGCGGTATCGATTTTCGGCTCGGCGCGCCTCAAGGCCGACAGCCTTATCGCGGCGCAAGCCGAGCAGATCGCGAGGCTGTTGTCAGATGCCGGTTTTTCGGTGATTTCCGGCGGCGGGCCGGGTGTGATGGAGGCGGCCAACCGCGGCGCATTTCACGGCAAGAGCGCCTCGGTGGGACTCAACATCGAGCTGCCGCGCGAACAGCACGCCAACGCTTTCCAGAATGTCGCGCTGTATTTCAAGCATTTCTTCGCGCGCAAATACATGTTCGTCAAGTTCGCCTGCGCCTATGTGGTCATGCCCGGCGGTTTCGGTACCCTGGATGAACTGACCGAGGCTCTGGCGCTGATCCAGACCGGCAAGACACCAAGAATGCCGATCATCCTGGTCGGGCGAAGTTTCTGGCAAGGCATGCTCGACTGGATCAGGAGCGATCTGGTAGGCGGCGGCATGATCGAGGCGCGCGACCTCGAATTGATGCAGGTGATCGATGAGCCGGCTTTAGTTGTCGAGGCCATCTTCAAGTTCTACGAAGAACGCGGCTTCTCGCCTTCGGCTGCCGAGCGGGAAGGTTTCCTCGCACTTTGAGGTCGGCGCGCTTGCTACAATCGGGTACATCATGAAAATACACCAAGCACCCTTCCTTGCCTTGGCGCTTGCCGGCCTGATGGCATTTTCGGTACAGGCGCAACAAACGGCCCAGGGCCAGAAACTCGAGCCGCTGGCCGACGTGCCGCCACCGCCGCGCATGACGATAGATCCGACGCTGGAGCCGCAGATCACGATTCTCCAGCGTGGCGGCGACAAGGTCGAGGAGTTCCGCATGCGTGGCCGGCTGTACATGGTGCGCGTCACGCCGCCCGGGGGCACCCCGTATCTGCTGATCGACCAACGGGGTGACGGCCAGTTTTCCTCGCCGACACAGGGGCCGGCGGATGCGCACAACCTCAGTGTTCCAATGTGGGTGATCGGCACGTTCTGATTCACGCAAGCAGGCTCTGGCGCCTGGCGACAAAGCTCCGAGCATGGCCGTCTTCACGTCAGTCACTCCCGACGAACTCGCGCCCTGGCTGACAGGATTCGATGTCGGCCGTCTGCTCGCCCTGAAAGGTATCGCCTCGGGCATCGAGAACAGCAATTTTTTTCTCACCACCACGGCAGGTGAATACGTCCTGACGATCTTCGAGAAGCTGAGCGCGGGCGAGTTGCAGTTTTACCTGGACTTGACCGCCCATCTTGCGCAAGCGGGCATACCATGCCCGGGACCCATTGCGGACCGCGCCCGGCGCAACTTCAGCGTCCTGAAAGGCAAACCGGCTGCGATCGTGCGCCGACTGCCCGGTGCCTCGCACATGAGCCCGACTGCCGCTGAGCGCACGCAGGTGGCCGCCATGCTGGCGCGCATGCATTTGGCCGGCGCCTCATTCAGCGGATTCCAGGAGAATCCACGCGGCCCGCATTGGTGGGCCGCAACCGCTCCACTGGTGAAGCCGTTCATGGATGCGGCCGAATGCCGCTTGCTCGACGAGGAGCTTGCCTTTCAGACCAGCCACCGACATGATGCCTTGCCGCGCGGGCCGATTCACGCCGACTTGTTTCGTGACAATGTCTTGTTCGAGCGTGGCAAACTCGGCGGGTTCATCGATTTTTATTTCGCCGGATTCGACTGCCTGCAGTTCGATATCGCGGTTTGCGTCAATGACTGGTGCATCGAGCGCGACGGTGAAGCCACGGGTGCCTTGATCGAATCGGAAGTGCGTGAATTCCTTGGCGCATACAACGCGGTGCGGCCCTTGCTGGCAGCCGAGCGGGCTGCCTGGGACGTGATGCTGCGCGCAGCCGCCTTGCGCTTCTGGCTGTCCCGACTATTCGACTTTCACCTGCCGCGCACCGGCCTCATGATCACGCCACATGACCCCGGCCACTTCGAGCGCATTTTGCGGATGCGTCGCAGCGCGGTGGCGCCGTGGCTCACCTGAGAATGCGCGTCGCGTTGCGCATTTCCGATCGCGTAAAATGGATGCAGAGATTGCGCTCAGGCGCGACTTTTTCGACACTCGCGCACCACAAGGCCTCGACATGGAAGTAAAGACGGTTCCGGCGCTGCACGGCT
>JBEIFV010000020.1:0-56245 GCA_040382235.1 Burkholderiales bacterium | reverse complement strand
GCGAGAGTGCCGACGATCCTGTTCGATCTGCCCGCCAAGGAAGGGCCGAAGAACGCCATTGCGTTGAAAGCGATCGAGGCGCTGAAGAAGCAGAATCCGGCGCCGCTGGGTGTGCCGCAATTGGCGGACTTCATCGTGCCTGCCAATTACGACGACGATCTCGCGCAACTTGGCGACTGCGACCTGATCATCGAGGCGATCGCCGAGCGCATCGAATGGAAGCACGACCTGTATCGCAAAATCGCGCCGCATATCGGCGCACGCACCATCCTTGCGTCGAACACCTCGGGTATTCCGATCCACAGCCTGGCCGAGGCACTGCCTGCGGAATTGAAAGCACGCTTTTGCGGCGTTCACTTTTTCAACCCGCCGCGCTACATGCATCTGGTCGAACTGATTCCGATCGCCACCACCGAACCTGCCATCGTGGACGACCTCGAAGGTTTCCTGACCAGCACGCTGGGCAAAGGTGTCCTGCGCGCCAACGACACGCCAAACTTCATCGCCAACCGCGTCGGCACCGCCGGCATGGCCATGGCCTTGTATAACGCGGAACGCCTGGGCCTGCCCTTCGACGTGGTCGACGATCTGACCGGTGCCAAGATCGGGCGCGCCAAATCGGCCACTTTCGGCACCGCCGACGTGGTGGGTCTGGACACCATGGCAAGCGTCATCAACACGCTCAAGAACACGTTGCAGGCCGACCCCTGGCACAAGTATTTCGATCATCCGGCCTGGCTTACGACCTTGCTTGAGAAAGGCGCGCTGGGCCGCAAGACGAACGGCGGCGTGTTCAGGAAGGTCGGAAAAGACATCCTGATGTTCGATGCGAAAACCGGTGACTACGTCGCCGGCAAGGGCAAGGCCGCGCCCGAGGTCGACAAGATTCTCAAGAAAAAGGATTGGGGCGAGCGTTTCAAGCTGCTGCGCGAATCGGCGCATCCGCAAGCGCAGTTCCTGTGGGGCATGTATCGCGACAGCTTTCACTACATCGCGGTGCACCTGGGCGAAATCGCCGACACCGCGCGCGACGTCGATCTGGCCATGCGCTGGGGCTTCGCCAACAAGCAGGGCCCGTTCGAACTTTGGCAGCAAGCCGGCTGGGAGCAGGTGGCCAACTGGGTGCGTGAAGACATCGAGCGGGGCAAGACGCTCACCAACGTTCCGCTGCCGTCCTGGGTGCTTGCCAACAAGGACGGGGTACACACGCCTGCCGGTTCCTGGTCGGCGAAAGAGGGCCGCTTCAAACCGCTGTCCACGCATCCGGTCTACGCGCGCCAGGCGTTTCGCGCCAATGTTCTGGGGGCCGGCGCCACCAGTCCGGCCGAAGGCGGCACCACCGTGCATGAAGACGATGGTGCGCGCCTGTGGCACCTGGGCGACGGCGTCCTCGTCGTGTCGTTCAAATCCAAGCTCAATGTGCTGGGCGCGCAGCAGATCGGCGCGCTGCATCGCGCGCTCGATATCGCGGCGCGCGACTACAAGGCGGTGGTGGTGTACCAGACCGGCGCCCCGGAAGGCGGCGCGTTCTCGGCCGGCGCCGACCTGCAGTCGATGCAGCCGATGATCCAGGAGCATGGCCTGGCCATAGTCGAGCCCGAGATCAAAAAACTGCAGCAAGCCTTCATGCGCATGAAGTATTCGCCGGTGCCGGTGGTGGCCGCAGTGGCGGGCCTGGCCTTAGGTGGCGGCAATGAATTGCAACTGCACGCATGCAAGCGGGTAGCCGCGCTGGAAAGCTACATCGGCCTGGTCGAAGTGGGGGTAGGTCTGATTCCGGCCGGCGGTGGGCTCAAGGAAGCGGCCCTGCAGGGCGCCTTGCAGGCGCAGGCGATCGGCTCGACCAACCTGCTGGACTTCATCAAGAACCGTTTCCAGACCATCGCCACGGCGACGGTTGCCAAGAGCGCGCTCGAAGCCCGTGCACTGGGTTTCCTGCAGCCGACCGATACCATCGTCTTCAATCTCTACGAGTTGCTGCATGTGGCGCGCGCCGAGGCGTTGGCGTTGGCTGACGCCGGCTACCGGCCACCGCTGCCAACCAGGTTCGCGGTCGCCGGGCGCGCCGGCATCGCCACCATCAAGGCTTCGCTGGTGGGCATGCGTGACGGCGGCTTCATCAGCGAGTACGACATGCTGCTGGGCGAGCGCATCGCCACCGCAATCTGCGGCGGCGACGTCGAACCCGGCAGCCTGGTCGACGAGGAATGGATCCTGGGCCTGGAGCGGCGTGGCTTCATGGATTCGCTGCAGGATGAGCGCACCCAGGAACGCATCTATACCATGCTGACCACCGGCAAGCCGCTGCGCAACTGATACTCCCTCCCCTTCAAGGAGAAGGCCGGGGTGGGAATGGAATTGACGCCCCCTTCCCTTGAGAAGTATGGCCGGGGTGGAATGGATACTCCCTCCCCTTCAAGGGGAGGGCTGGGGTGGGGATGGGGTCTCAAGAAAAATGAAAGGACAAAACAACACATTCGCCCGCGGCGCTGCCAAAGCATTTCGCAGCCACGCGACAGGCGCTGAACGGAAGCTGTGGCAACGGCTGAAAAGCGAACAATTGGGATGCAAGTTTCGTCGCCCGCACCCATTCGGCAGCTACGTCCTTGATTTTGCTTGCCTGGAAAGAAATCTGCTTGTCGAAGTGGACGGAAGTCAACATGGCGAGCAAGTGGCTTATGACGATAGAAGGACCAAAACCCTGGCGGGATCGGGATTGACAGTGTTGAGGTTCTGGAATCACGAAGTCTTGAATCAGATTGACGATGTAGTTGGCGAAAAATGGCGGGCGCTGCAGCCCATCCCCACCCCGACCCTCCCCTCGAAGGGGAGGGAGCAGTCCGTCCTCACCGCCTTCCCTCTGAAGGGGAGGAGGTTGAAACAAGGAGAATGACCATGAGAAAACAAGTACAAGACGCCTATATCGTTGCCGCCGTGCGCACGCCGATCGGCAAGGCGCCGCGCGGCATGTTCCGCAACACCCGGCCAGATGACCTGCTGGTGACCGCGATTCGCGCCGCGTTGGCCAAGGTGCCATCGCTCGATCCCAACGCGATCGAGGATGCGATCATCGGCTGCGCCATTCCCGAGGGCCCGCAGGGCCTGAACGTGGGGCGCATCGCGGTGCTTTTGGCCGGCCTGCCGCAGTCGGTGGGCGGGGTCACGGTCAATCGCTTCTGCGCCTCCGGACTCACCACCATAGCGATGGCGGCCGACCGCATCCGCGTAGGCGAAGCCGACGTGATGCTGGCCGGTGGTTGCGAATCGATGAGCATGGTGCCGATGATGGGCAACACGCCCTCGATCAACGACCGCGTCTTCTCAGATGAGAACATCGGCATCGCCTACGGCATGGGACTGACTGCCGAGAAGGTAGCGCAGCAATGGAAGGTATCGCGCGAGGCGCAGGACGCCTTTTCGGTCAAGTCGCACCAGAAGGCGCTGGCCGCGATTGCCGGTGGCGCTTTCACCGACGAACTTGTGCCGGTGGCCATCAGCGAGCGCACGCCTGATCTGGCCAGCGGCGAGATCAAAGTCAGGAATCGCACGGCCGATACCGACGAAGGTCCGCGCGCCGAAACCACCATGGAAGCCCTGGCCAAGCTGCGTGCGGTGTTCGCCGCCAAGGGCAGCGTCACCGCCGGCAACAGTTCGCAAACCTCCGACGGCGCCGGCGCGCTCCTGATCGTCTCCGAGCGCGCCCTGAAGCAGTACCAGTTGACACCGCTGGCGCGCTTTGTATCTTTTGCGGTCAAGGGTGTGGATCCGAAAATAATGGGCATCGGGCCCAAGGAAGCGATTCCGCTGGCACTCAAACACGCAGGCCTCGCGCAGGACGACATCGGCTGGATCGAACTCAACGAAGCCTTCGCCGCGCAGTCACTGGCGGTGATCGGAGACCTGGCCCTCAACCCCGAGCGCATCAACCCCAACGGCGGCGCCATCGCACTGGGCCATCCGCTCGGCGCCACCGGCGCCATGCGCGCCGCCACCGCAATTCATGGCGCGCGCCGCACCAAGCAGAAATACAGCATGGTCACCATGTGCGTGGGCACCGGCATGGGCGCGGCCGGCATTTTCGAGTCGCTCTAGCCGCGGCATGCAGCGCCGTGCGTTTCTGGTACTGTCGGCAGCGGCGTCTCTGTCAGGATGCGTGGAAGCCGAGGTCAAGACCTTCGCCACCCTGGACGCGGCCGATCTGGGCCTGGTTGCACTGCTGAAGCACCCGCACGGCACCACCGGCGCGTGGACGCTTGGCCGAGTGCTCGAACACCTCACCCAAAGCGTCGAGTATTCGATGAGTGGCTACCCGCATAAAAAGTCCGCGGTATTCCGTGCCACCGTCGGCGCGGCCGCGTTCACCGTTTTCGACGCACGCGGCAGCATGAGCCATGCGCTCGACGACCCGATTCCCGGGGCGCCGGCACTCAAGGATGCCGAACTTGGACCTGCGGTTGCGCGCCTGCGCGATGCGCTCGGTCGCTTCGCCGCCCACAAGAGGGGTCTGCAACCGCACTTCGCCTACGGCGAATTGACCCACGCGCAGTACACGCGCGCGCACCTGATGCATCTGGCCAACCACTGGTCTGAAGTGGTGCGCGCCTGACCCACGGAGTCACCATGTCGATCTATCTGCCAAGCTTCGATGCGCCGTATTTCAACACCCGCAGCACCGGGCACTTGCCTGGCCTCCTGGGCGTGCGCATTGTCGAGCTTGGTCAGGATTTCATCCGCGCCGAGTTGCCGGTGCGTCGCGAACTCTTCGCACCCAATGGCTTCCTGCACGCCGGCAGCGTGGTGACGCTGGCCGATACCGCGTGCGGCTATGCGTGCGTTGCGCATTTGCCCGACGGCGCCAGCGGCTTCACCACCCTCGAACTGAAAAGCAATCACCTGGGTACCGCCCGCGACGGCACGATCGAAGTGCTGGCCAGGGCGGCGCACATGGGACGCACAACGCAAGTCTGGGACGCCACGGTCACGCATCGCGATACCGGCAAGACCATCGCACTGTTCCGCTGTACCCAGATGATCCTGTGGCCGAAGTGAACGCCGGGCTTACGATCGCGGCGCATGACGGTCATGCTCTGGCCGTGTGCCGCTATGGCGCCGGCGACAACGCACGGGCGGCAGTGGTGATCGCTCCGGCGATGGCTGTACCCCAGGTCTTCTACACCGACTTCGCCACCTGGCTGGCCACACGCGGCTTCGATGTCTGGACCATTGACTATCGGGGCACAGGCGCATCCTTGAAGGGCAGCATGCGCGGCTTCAAGGCGAATCTGTCGGACTGGCTCAAGCTCGACTACGACGCCGTGGTGCAGGCCGCGGCCACGACCGGAAAGCCGGTATTCGCGCTCGGCCACAGCCTGGGCGGTCAGGTGGCGCCGCCCCTGCCTTCGCGCGAGCACCTCGCCGGTCTGGTCAATATAGCGGTGGGCAGCGGTTCGATGCGCCATAACCAGCCGGCGGTGCGGCGCAAGGCGCCGCTGATGTGGCATGTGCTGGCGCCCGCGCTGTGCCCCTTGTTCGGCTATTTCCCCGGGGGTCGCCTGGGCGTCATCGGCGACCTGCCCATCGGCGCGATGTTCCAGTGGCGGCGCTGGTGCCTGACGCCCGACTACATCCTGTCCGGCGAACCGGGCGCGCGCGCAGCCTATGCCAGCGCACGCTTTGCGGTGCTGGGCCCGACCTTCACCGACGACGAACTATTTGCTTGAAGAAGGCTCGCGCATGCTGCACGCGGCCTACAGCGCGGGCCGCACCGACTACCGCGTGATCGACCCCGCCGCCATGGGACACAAGCGCGTGGGACACTTCGGGTTCTTCAAGACCGGCGGTCGCCCGCATCTGTGGCCAATGGTCGGCGGCTGGCTCGACCAGCAACTTGCAAAAGGAAAACTCCCAGCATGAGCGACATCATCCTTGGCCGCGACAGCGGTGTACTGACCATCGCACTGAACCGGCCAGCCAAGAAGAACGCGATCACGGGGGCCATGTACCAGGCCATGGCTGACGCCCTCCAGACGGCCGATAGCGACGCCGACGTGCGCGTGGTGCTGTTCCAGGGCAATGCCGACATCTACACCGCCGGCAACGACCTCGAGGATTTCCTCAAACACCCGCCTGCCGGCAGCGACAGTCCGGTATTCCAGTTTCTGCACCACATCTCGCACGCCAAAAAGCCGGTGATCGCCGCGGTGGCCGGCGCGGCGGTCGGCATCGGCACCACCATGCTCCTGCATTGCGATGCGGTGTATGCCGCCGACAACGCCAGGTTCAGCCTGCCTTTTGCCAGCCTGGGCCTGTGCCCGGAGGCCGCTTCCAGCCTGTTGTTGCCTGCCCTTGCCGGCTACCAGCGCGCGGCGGAAAAGCTCATGTTCGGCGAGCCGTTTGACGCCGCCTGCGCGCGCGAGATGGGCCTGGTCAACCAGATCCTGCCGGCCGCCGAACTGGCGGCCTTCGCGCACGCGCGCGCGCGCAAGCTGGCCGCGCTGCCGGCAGGTGCGTTGCGCACCACCAAAGCCCTGATGCGCGGCGCCCATTTGAAGGCGGTCGAGGCGCAAATGGCCGAGGAAGGCGCGCATTTCCGCTCGCTGCTCGGCTCCCCCGCGGCCAAGGAGGCCTTCACCGCATTTTTCGAACGCCGCAAGCCGGACTTCTCGAAGTTTTCCTGAACGGCATGATGCGCGACCTGGCACTCTCGCTGGCGTTCGCGCCGCTCTCGCCCTGGCTTTTGCTGCAAGGCCTGCGCGTGCGCCGCGACACACCGCGTCTGGGTCCGGCCGCCGGGCCGACCAGCGGTCGATGCGGTGGCCCTTCGCAGTCGCGGCCCTTGCGCCTGCTGGCCATCGGCGAATCCACTGTTGCCGGGGTTGGCGCGGCGAATCATGGCGAAGCGCTCACCGGCCAGCTCGCCCGGCAATTGGCCAGTCTGACCGGGCGCAGCGTCGCCTGGGTCGCCTGCGGGTTGTCCGGCGCCTCCGTGGCGACGGCGCATACCGCCCTGTTGCCGCAGGTCGCGGCGGAACCGGCGGACCTGCTGCTGGTGGTTTTTGGCGTCAATGACGTGTTGGAGCATACCCGTCCGGCGCGCTACGCTCGCGACTTGCAGGCACTGATAGAGACGCTGCGCGAGCGCGTGGGCAACGCGCCGGTGCTGATCGCCGCGGCGCCGCCGATGGGCCGCTTTCCTTCGCTGCCACGGCCCCTGAACGCCTATCTCGGTGCACGCGCCGCGCTGCTCAATGGCGCCACCCGCAGGCTGGCTGTCGGGCGCGCGGCGCAGGTGGCGCCGCGGGTGGGCATCGAGCCGGCCCTGTTCGCCACCGATGGGTTTCATCCTTCCGCGGCCGGCTATGCGGTATGGGCCGAATCGCTTGCGCGCGTCGCGATCGACCAGGGGTTCATCCAGGAAGCCCGATGAGCTCCAAAGACATACCCGTCCGCAGCGCGCGAAGGTCGCGCGGGCCAGCCCGCCGGCTGCCATGCGCTACGCGTCGAAGCGGCCCTCCTGGAAACAACGCCGGGCGCCCGATATGATGGCTGGCGCCGGCAATTGCCGGCTTCCGCCACGCGCGAACTGATGCTCCGCACCTACCTTGACTGAAAGCAAGCCGCCAGTGGCCGCCGGACTCTGGTCCCGTCTGCGCAATCGTCTCGCGCCACAAGACGCTGTTCCTGCCAGCTTGAACCTTGCTCGTGAAGCGATTCGCGAAGGGCGGTCCCTGCACGCTCTCGAAGCATTGCGGCAGGCCACCAGCGTCGCACCGAACAACGCGGATGCCTGGGCCTTGCTGGGATGGGTGCACAACGACCTCGGGGATGCGCGTGAAGCCGACGCCTCGCTGGTGCGCGCGATTGCACTCGACCCCGGGCACCTGGAGGCGCTCAACACGCTGGGCGTCATCGCCAGTGAATCCGCCGATCCGGGCGCGGCCATCCGCTATTTCGAGCAGGCGCTGGCGCTCGACCCGAGCAACCCGGCAACTCGTTACAACCTGGCGCAGCGTCTGTTCTTCGCCGGTGACTATGGTCGCGGCTTCGCGATGATGCGCGCGCGCCACGCTGCACACTATGGGCGCGACAACCCGCTTGAACCGCTACCGGCCTGGCAGGGCGAGGCGCTCGATGGGCGCCATGTATTCGTCTGGTGCGACTGGGGCGGACTGGGCGACCACCTGCAGTTCGTACGCTACGTGCCGCTGCTGCGCCAACGCGCACGCCCAGTGCGTCTGACGCTGGGCTGCAGCCATGCCTGCCTGCGCCTTTTTGGCGCCGGGCTGGCGGGCGTCGATGAAGTTCTGCTCCCGGGGACCGTGCCGTCGAGCGACGTGCATGTGCCGCTGCTGGACTTGCCTTTTTTCCTGGGCACGGGGGCGGAAACGGTCCCGGCACCGGTGCCCTATCTTGCCGCCGATGCGATCCAGATCACCACTTGGCGCGCGCGACTCGCCGGCGCCAGCGCCGGGTTTGAAACCAGTGCGCTGAAGGTCGGTCTGGTATGGGCTACCGGAAACTGGAATCAAGGCGCAGGCTACGACAGGGTGCGTGTCGCCAAGAGTATTCCCGCGCATCTGCTGGCCAGGCTTGATCGCAGCCAAGTCTCCTTCGTGAGTCTGCAGAAGGATGGCGGCGAAGCACCGACCCTGCCGATGATCGACTTGACCGCGGCCATCACGGACCTGGCCGATACCGCGGCCATCATCGCGAACCTGGACCTGGTGATCAGCGCCGACACCGCCGTGGCGCACCTGGCGGGTGCCATGGGCAAGCCGGTCATACTGCTGCTGCGTCGCGAGGGTGGCATGTTCTGGTCGCTCGGCGAGGAGCGCAGCCCCTGGTACCCGGACATGACCATCGTCAGGCAACGCAGCAGCGGCGACTGGTTGCCGGTCCTGGATACGGCGGCGCAACTGATACAAGCGCGCAAGTCGGGCGGCCCGGGCACCATGCCGGACGGCAATTGCGGGTGATATGCTTTGATTCGGTTTCGAACTGCACATCAAACACCTTCGAGGCTTACGTGTTCAAACTCGACATCAATGGAAGGCCGCACACGATCGACGCGGCGCCCGACACCCCGCTGCTATGGGTGCTGCGCGATCACCTGAACCTGACCGGCACTAAATACGGATGTGGTATCGCCGCCTGCGGCGCCTGCGCCGTGCAGGTGGACGGTGCGGCAGTGCGTTCATGTGTGGTTCCGGCGGCAAGTGTTGTCGGCGAGAAAGTGCGCACCATCGAAGGCCTCGGGCGCGACCAGCTCTCCAAACTCCAACAGGCCTGGATCCGGCACCAGGTACCGCAATGCGGCTACTGCCAGTCCGGCATGCTGATGGCCGCCAGCGCGCTGCTCGACAAGATCCCATCCCCGACCGATGCCGACATCGATCGCGAGATCACCAACATTTGCCGCTGTGGCACCTACCAGCGGATTCGCGCGGCCATCAAGGACGCGTCGACTGCGGCGCCTGCGGTCGAAGCGCGCGAGGTGACACCGCGCGCCGCCATCAAGACCGTGATCGGCGGCACCCCCGCACTGGCGCTAGCGCCGGCACTCAACACTTCGCCGCTGGCATCCGGCAGCCAGGCGCCGGCCGCACCGAACGTTCGTGCGGAGGGCAGGAAATGAAGCGGCGCACCTTCCTTTTGACCGGCGCAGGCATTGCCGGTACCCTCGTCGTGGGCTGGGCGGTCACTCCGCCCAGGCAAAAGCTGCTGGCAGAATCATCGGCCATGCCGCTTGGGCGCGGTGATGTGCAGCTCAACGGCTGGCTCACCATATCGCCCGAAGGCACGGTCACCGTCGCGGTGCCGCGCTCCGAAATGGGCCAGGGCATCTATACCGCGCTGCCGATGCTGCTGGCCGAGGAATTGGGCTGCGACTGGAGTTCGGTCGCCGCGGTGCAGGCGCCGATCGACCGCATTTACGGCAACAGCGAAATCATGATCGGCGGCCCGCCGCTGCATCCGGACGATGGCGGCGTGGTGCGCGAAGGGGTGGAGTGGATCGTGCGCAAGGTCGGGCGCGAACTCGGGCTGATGATCACCGGAGGGTCGTCGAGCGTGAAAGATGCATGGGGCCCGATGCGCTTGGCCGGCGCCTCCGCACGCGAAATGCTGGTGGCCGCCGCCGCTGCGCGCTTCCGGGTCGACCCTGCGCAGTGCAGCGTGGAACGCGGCCGGGTGCGCCACCCTTCGGGGCTTGCGGCCAGCTTCGGCGAACTCGCCGTCGCGGCGGCCTTGCTGACGCCCAATCAGATACCGAAGCTCAAGAACCCCAAGGATTTCACGCTGATCGGCAAGAGCCTGCCGCGCACCGATGTGCCGGCGAAAGTCACGGGTGCCGCGCAATTCGGCGCCGACGTGCGCCCGCCCGAACTGCTGTTCGCCGCCATCCGCATGGCGCCGACCTTCGGCGGGAGCTGGAGCAAGTTCGAGATGCGCGGTGCCGACAGCATGCCGGGCGTCAAGGCGGTGCTGCCGGTGGTGCCGAAGCTGGCCGGCGCCGCCACCGGCATCGCGGCCATCGCACAAACCTGGTGGCAGGCCAAGCAGGCGATTGACGCCCTTGTGATCAACTGGGACGGCGGTCGCAACAGCGGCGAAGACAGTGCCGGCATCAATGCGCGCTTCAAGGCCGCGCTCGACGCAAACAAGGGTGCCACCTATCAAACCAGGGGTGGCATGGCCGATGGCTTCGCGCAAGCATCGAAAACCGTCGAGGCGGAGTATGCGGTGCCGTTCCTGGCCCATGCCACGCTGGAGCCACAGAACTGCACCGCCCGCGTGCATGATGACGGCGTCGAAATCTGGGTGCCGACCCAGGCGCCTTCGCTGGTGCGCTGGATCGCCGCCAAGGTGGCCGGCGTCAACCCGCACAAGGTGACCGTGCACACCACCTTTCTGGGCGGCGGCTTCGGGCGCCGCGCCGAACTCGATCTGGTGGTGCAGGCGGTGGAACTGGCGAGGACCACCGGCGGCCGTCCGGTTCAACTGATGTGGAGCCGCGAGGAAGATACCGCGCACGACATGTACCGTCCGGCGGCGCTGGCGCGCCTGCGCGCCGGTGTCGATGGCAGCGGCCGCGTGGTTGCCTGGGAGCAGCGCAGCGCCAGCGGCTCGGTGACCCAATCACTGGTCGAAAGACTTGGCTTCATGCCAATGGGGGCGGACAAGACCAATGTCGAAGGCAGCGCCGACAGCCCCTATGGGTTCGCCAACCACAAGGTTGAACACACGCTGGTCAAGAGCGCCGTGCCGCTGGGCTTCTGGCGTGCGGTGGGGCATTCGCAAAACGCATATTTCACCGAGGCCTTTCTTGATGAACTCGCGGCGGCGGCGGGCAAGGATCCTTACCAGTTCAGGCGCACCCTGCTCGCCGATCATCCGCGCCACCTGGCTGTGCTGGACCTGGCGGCGACCAGGGCCGGCTGGGATCAGCCGGCGCCGGTCGGCCGCGCGCGCGGCATCGCCTTGCACCAGTCGTTCGGTTCGATCGTGGCGCAGGTGGCCGAGGTGTCGCTGGTAAAGGGCGACAAGGGCACTTCCCTCAAGGTACATCGCGTGGTGTGCGCGATCGACTGCGGCACCGTCATCAACCCAGATATCGTGGCCGCGCAAATGGAATCCGGCATCGTGTTCGGGTTGACCGCGGCCTTGTATGGCGAGATCACCATCAAGGGCGGCGCGGTCGAACAGAGGAACTTTCCCGATTACGAAATGCTGCGCATGGCCGACATGCCGCGCATCGAGACCCACATCGTGCCTTCCGCCGCGTTGCCCGGCGGGGTCGGTGAACCGGGCACGCCGCCAGTGGCGCCGGCGGTTGCCAATGCGTTGTTCAAGCTGACCGGGAAGCCGGTGCGGTCCTTGCCGATCCGGCTGGCATGAAACATCCACGACCCTTGCGCACTCGGCGCTCGCTTGCACGGCCGACGGGTTCGCTCCGGCAACCGATACGCGACGCGCCATTTCTTTCTGTGAAATGACCGCCCGAGTCCGGCGCAGATCTTCGCGTTTGCTACATCACTGCTTCCGGGCCATCAGTGCAATCGCCCCCTGCCGCATCAGCGACTGATCCGACCCCACCACGAAACAGGTGGCACCAGCTACCGTGAACTGCTCGCGCTCGGCGACGTTGGGCACGAACATCGCCGCGATCTTGCCGGCCGCGCGTGCCGCCGCGATGATCGTATGGGTGGCTTCGGTCACCGCGGTGAGGCGAATATCCTCATGCCCCATGGCCAGCGCCAGATCGGCGCGGCCGATGAAGAGCGCATCGACGCCGGGCACTTCGGCTATCGCACGCGCATTCGCCAGCCCATCAGCACTTTCGATCTGGCACATGATCACCGCCTTGTCACCGGCGTCGAGCGCAGCCTTCATGCCCATCGCGCCGTAAGCCGCAAAGCGCGGCGAGCCGGAAAAGCCGCGCTCGCCACCACGATAGCGGGCGCGCGCGACGATCGCCAGGGCCTCTGCGGCATTGTTCACATGCGGCACCACCAGGCCGGCGGCGCCGAGATCGAGCACTTGCAGAATGGTCGGGCCAGCCTTGTCCGGTATGCGCACCAGGAGCGGCAGCCCGGCGGCGCGACCGGCCAGCATCAGGAGGTCGAGCATGTTGCGATCGAAAGGTGCGTGCTCGGCATCGATCACCGCGAAGGCCAGGCCGCTTGTGCCCAGCACCTCGACCACCTGCAGGTGTGCGGTCTTGATGAAGGTGCCGGTGGTCACGCCGGCGCGCAGGATCGTTTGCAGGTCCATGTCGCGTGACTTACTTTGGCGGCTTGGCCAGTGCCGGGCGATTGAATATCTCGCCCAGCCCGGTGTAGTAGGGCCCCCCCAGGCGGCCGATCGGGCGCACTTTCGCGCTGTCGACCTGGCGCCCGTCGTAGACCTCGGGCGACAGGTGAAAAGCCAGGACCTCGCCGATGTAGAGCGTGTTGAGCCCGCGCCCGAGAGGTATGGTGTGTTCGAGTCGGCATTCCATGTGGATCGGCGAGCAGGCGATACGCGGCGCACGCACCGTAACTCCCGGCAGGAACTCGATGCCCAGCGCTTCCAGTTCGCTCACGCCCGGCGGGTACTCGGCGCTGGTCTGGTGCATCAGTTCCATGTTGGCTTCGGTGGATACGTTGACCGTGAACTCGCCGGTGGCGATGATGTTGGCCGCGGTGTCCTTCAACTCGCCTTCGCGCGAGCCGATGTTGACCCCCAGCATCGGCGGGCTGTGCGCGACGTAGTTGAAGGAAGAAAAGGGCGCTGCATTCACACGGCCCTGCGCATCCACGGTGGTGATCCATGCCACCGGGCGCGGCGTCACGCAGCCGATCAGCAGGCGATAGGCGTCGGCGGTGGGCAGGCCATTGGTTTCAACGGTGATGAAATCTCTCATGTGGGACGGTTTTTCCGGATTCAGTCGAGCGTTATCTTGGCGGCTTCGATCACACGCTTCCACTTGGCGGCGTCGGTCGCCATCAACTGGCCCATGCGCTCGGGTGGTCCGCCGGCCACCAGGGCGGCGTACCTGGTCAGCTGGGCGCGGCCTTCACTCGACGCCAGCAGGCGATTGATCTCGGCGTTGAGGCGATCGACGATCGGCTTGGCCATGCCGGCCGGGCCGACCACGCCAAACCATACCGCGGCGTCGAGTTCGATGCCTTGTTCCGCCGCGGTCGGTACGTCCGGCAAACCGGGCACGCGGGCTCTGGAAGTCACTGCCAGTGCGCGCATCTTGCCGGCCTGGATGTTCGCAATGAAAGCGGTGACCGGCGCGGCAAAGCCCTGGATCGCGCCACCGATCAGGTCCGTCATCCCTGGTGTATCACCCTTGTAGGGCACGGCCAGCACATCGATTTTCGCGGTGTTCTTGAACAGTTCCAGTGCCAGGTGGCCGATGGTGCCGTTGCCCGGGTGACCGATGCTCTGCTTGCCCGGCTCCCTGCGTGCGAGCTCGATAAACTCTTTCAGGCTCTTGGCCGACACGGCCGGGTTGACCACGATCACCAGCGGGATCTCGCCCACCAGCACCACCGGGGTGAACGCCTTCTCGGAATCGTACGGCATGGCCTTGTAGAGAAACTTGTTGTTGGCCAGCGGGCCCGAGGTGGAAAGCCCCAGCGTATAGCCGTCCGGCGCGGCCTTGGCCACGGCATCGGTGCCGACATTGCCGGCAGCGCCGGCGCGATTCTCGACCACGAACTGCTGGCTCAGTTTTTCCGACAGGCCCTGCGCGATGAAACGTGCCACCACGTCGGTGCTGCCGCCGGCCGGAAACGGCACGATCAGTCTCACCGGCTTGGTGGGGTAATCCTGCGCCACGGCAGGGCTTGCGCAGAGCGGAACCGCAAGCCACACCGCCATCAAGGTTCGCCGATTCATGTTGTCTCCTTTTTATGATTTCGCAGCGAGCGCTCAAGCCGCCGCATCGCGCGCTTGCTTCATGCGCGCAAGAATGTCCGGCATGCGGGCATTGGCGCGATCCCGGAGTTGCGCGTAAATGCTGTTGCCGTTGGCATCGATGGCTACCGTGGCCGGGGCCAGGCCATCGACATCGAGGGTGATCAGGCGGAACTGCGAAATGTATTCATTCCAGTGCACCGAGGTCACGCCGCGAATCGCTTGCGACAGCAGGGTGCAGCCACCGCCCAGAAAAGACAGGTACACGCAGCCGGCTTCCCTGAGCGCGGCAACGCAATCGGCGGACAAGCCGCCCTTGCCGCCCACCACCCGCACCCCGCTTTTCCGGATGATCGAAGGCATGCTGTCGTCGTAGCGGGTGCTGGTGGAGGGGTTCAGGTACAGCGCCTCGAAGCCGTCCGCGGTTTCGCGATTGAACGAACTCAAGTGCACGAAGGCGCCGCCACGCAAATCCTGCGGCAGCGCTTCGCCGCGCTCAAGCATGGCCGCCATGCGCTTGTGCGTCGGCAGGCCGATCGACATGGTCACCGGGCCGGTGAGCCTGACCTGGTCGCCGACGACCAGTGAACGCGCATCCGCCTCGGTGAGCGGCAGGCACAATTCGCGCGCGCCATCGCTACCGTCGATCACGCTCATTCCATGCGCTCCACGCGACCATCCATGTAAATGCGGGCACGGGTACGGCGATTGATCCAGCAATTGAAGCTCACCGCCACCGGCATGAAACCGTGGCTGGCGGCATAGTCGATGTGCACCGCCATCGCACTGGTGTCGCCGCCGGTGCCCATCGGGCCAAAGCCGGTGGCGTTGATCGCATCCAGCAGGCGCGCCTCCATCGCCGCCAGGATCGGTTCGGGATTGATCGCACCGAAGGGCCGCAGCACCTGCTCCTTGGCCATTTTTGCGGCGTAATCGAAGGTGCCGCCAATGCCCACGCCCACCACAATCGGCGGGCAGGGCTGGCTGCCGGCGGTGAGCACGGTCTCAAGCACGAATTTCTCGATGGTTTCGTGGCTCGGGTAGACGAAGGTGTCGATCGCCTCCCAGCGCCCGGTGCCCATGGCCTTGGGCGCACAGGCGATCTCCACGTAATCGGCATCGTCGATCAGGTCGTAGCTCACGATCGGCATGTTGCGGCCGGCGTAACCGCGCTCATGGGTCAGCGGGTTGGTCACCATCTTGAGGATGGGCGGGTCGATGCGCGCCACCAGGTCGGCAAAGCCGTCGACGATGGCCTGGCGCACCGGGCCGTCGAACTGCACGCGGGTGCCGATCTTCACCGCATAGGTGGGGATGCCGACATCGGTGCACACCAGATGGCTTTCGCGCTCGGCCGCGTCGGCACTCTTCAACATGATGGTGAGGGTCTTCCTGCCGACCGCGTCACGCTCGAGCCCCTGGGCACGCCGCAGAACCGCCAGGGTATCGTCCGGCACTTTCTTGAGCGACCACTCGTACAAGCTCGAAGTCAGCGAGCGGATCTGTTGGCTGTTGATTGGCATCGATGGTGGAGGGTGGCGCCTGCGGCGAACGCCGAGCCCCAGCAGGTTACGCTAGATTGTGTTGCAGGCTCAGCGGTCATCTTGTTCACACGCCGATTGTTGCAGCTTTTTGCCGAGCGGAAAAAGCGCATGCACGTGGATCGGCAATAATCGGGACTTCCAGTCGGAACCATGCCAAGGCTCCCTGGAGCCCGCACGACCATTGAAGGAATCCGCCGTGACGACCACCCGCCCGCTGCTTTTCGATTCACATGCCCATCTGGTGGCCGACGACCAGACCCGCTATCCGCGCAATCCGATGCAACGCGCGGCCGACGCACCTTACCGTGCGCCGGGCGTGATCGGCAAGCCGGGCGGCCACCACGGCCCCAAGCCGATCAACGAGGTACCGGATGCGTTGCGGATGCTGCAATGGATGAAGGATGAAAACGTCGATGGCATCGTGGCGGTGCAAAAGCGCATGATCTATCGCTACGACAACAGCTACATCCTCGACTCCTCCGACAAGTATCCTGACCTCTTCAGCGCGGTGGTGATTTTGGATGCCGAGGACGCCGGCACGCCGGCACTGGTGCGGCGCTACACCCGCGAGAACGGCCTGGCCGGTGTGCGCCTGTTCGGTGGCCGCAAACCCGACGGCAGCATGCCCTGGCTCAACTCACCCAACGCCCTCAAGACCTGGGACGTGGCCCAGGACCTGGGTTTGGTGATGGACCTCGAAGTGCTGTCCGAAGGCGGCGGCGGGCCGTCGATCCCGGCGATCATCGAACTGGCGCGCAAATACCCCGCCATCCGCCTCGTCCTGGATCACCTGCTGGAGCCGGAAATGGAAGAAGGCGAACATTTCGGGCTGGATGAGCGCTACGAGAAACTGGCCGGCGAAAAGAACATCTATTTCAAGTTCACTTCCATCAACCTGGACATCTGCCGTGAAGCGAACATCCCGGCGGAGAAGGTGTTGCGGAGAGCGGCGGACATGTTTGGCGCCGACCACCTGATGTGGGGTTCCGACATCGGCACCTCGTCGGGTACCTACAAGGACATGGTGCAGCGCTTTCTCGACGCGGCCGCGGTGCTCGGTCCCGCGGAATTGCGCGCGGTCGCCCACGACACCGGCAAGCGGGTGTTCGTCAAGGGCGGCGTAAAGGCCTGAGGGAAGCTGCGAGCGCAGCACGCCATCTTTGCGGGCGCGGTGAGCGGCGAGACTTGCGGCAGCCATGCCGACCGTGGCAGCGCAGGCGCGACCGCGCCTGCATCAATCTTGCTGCCATAATCCGCAAGTGACGTCGCACCGATTCGAATGCGACGCATGGCGAGGAGATCGTGCATGACCGCATTGGCAGGCATCAAGGTGCTGGACCTGAGTCGGGTGCTGGCCGGCCCTTCATGCGGCCAGCTATTCGCCGATCTCGGCGCCGATGTCATCAAGATCGAGGACCGCGCGGGCGACGAGAACCGGCGCTGGCTGCCGGTGGTGGACGGCCGCGGCGCCAATTTCATGTCGGTCAACCGCGGCAAGCGCGGCATGACGCTCAATCTCAAGTCAGCGCGCGGCCAGGATATCCTGGCGCGCCTGGTGCGCCAGTCCGACGTGCTCATCGAGAACTTCCCGCCGGATACCGCCGCCCGCCTGGGGCTTGACTGGGCGCGCCTTTCCACCCTCAACGAGAACCTGATCCACTTGTCGATCACCGGCTACGGCGCGCGCGGACCGCTGCGCAACCGTCCCGGCTACGACAACATGTTGCAGGCTTTCAGCGGCATGATGGCGATGACCGGCGAAGCCGATGCCGGCCCGGCGCGCATGGGACCCTCGGTGATCGACATGGGCACCGGCATGCTTGCCTTCGCCGGCGCCTGCGCCGCATTGCTGGCGCGCGCGCAAGGCAAGACCCGTGGGCAGCATGTGGAGGTATCCCTGATGCAGACCGCGGTGGCGCAACTGGGCTATCACTTCACCGCCTACACCATGGCCGGGATGGTGCCGCAGCGCACCGGCTCGGCGGTGTGGCATATCGTGCCTTACCAGGCCTTTCGCACCGCCGACGGATGGGTGCTGGCGGGCGCCACCAACGATGCCGTCTGGGTGCGCCTGGCCGAAACGCTGGGCGTGCCGCAACTGGCGACCGACCCGCGCTACGTCAACGCGCGTGGTCGCTCCGACCGCCGCACCGAGCTGATCGAACTGATCGCGCCGAAGTTTCTCGCACACACCACCGACGAGTGGGTGCGGCGGCTCGACGAGGCGCGCGTGCCGTGCAGCCCGGTGCAGGATGTGGCGCAGGTGATCGCCCATCCGCAGGTGGCGGCGATGGACATGGTGCATGAAGTCGACGACGGCAGCGGCGGCACGCTCAAGCTGGCCGGGGTGCCGCTGTGCATGTCGGCCACCCCGCCGGTGCCCGGGGCCCGACCGCCGGACCTGGGTGAGCATACCGACCAGGTGTTGCGTGATGAGCTCGGCTTCTCGGCCGAGGAAATCGCGGACCTGCGCAAGGAGGAGGTGGTGTGAAAGGCGGTATCCATATCGAACGTGATGCACGCAGCGTGGTCACCCTGCGCATCGACAACCCGGCACATCGCAACGCGCTCAACAACGACATGATCGCCGCACTGACCGCGGCCTTCCGAGCCGTCGCTGAAGATCGTGAGTGCCGCGTGGTGGTGCTGCGCGGCAGCGGCGGCACCTTTTGCGCCGGCCGCGAGATCAATGACATCCAGGCGCTGCAGGACTCGAGCATGGATGTGCTCAACGCGGCCTACGCGCGCCTGCTCGACCTGAACATCGCGGCCTACTACTGCCCGAAACCGGTGGTGGCGGTGCTGGAGCGTTATGCATTGGGGGCGGGCATCATGCTGGCCGGCTGGTCCGATATCGCGCTGGCCGAAGAGGCTTGCCTGATCGGCTATCCCGAGGTCAAGATCGGCCTGCCGCCGACGCAGACGACGATCCAGCTGATTCGCGGCGTGCATCGCAAGGCGGCGGTCGAACTGTTGCTCACCGCCCGCAATATCCGTGCGCCCGAGGCCGCGCACCTGGGCCTGATCACCCGCGCGGTGCCTGCTGCGGCATTGCAAACCGAAGTGGACAGCGTGATCGAGGCACTCCTGGCCGGCAGCCCCGAAGCGATCACCCGTACCAAGCAGATGATCTGGAAAACCGAGGATGCCGACTATCGCTCGGCCATTTCAAGCGGTGTCGATGTGATCTCGGTGGCTGCCGCCACCGCCTCGGCACGCGAGGGCATCAGCGCATTTGTTGAAAAAAGGAGACCGCAATGGTAGATCGCCGTGCATTCCTCAGCGTCGCCGCGCTGGGCCCCATGATCCTCTCGCCGGGCGCGCATGCGCAAGCCTGGCCCGACCGCCCCCTGAAAATGGTGATCCCGTTCCCGGCGGGCGGACCGGTGGACGCCGGCGGACGGTTGATTGCCGGTGCGCTGGGCGAGGCGCTCGGGCAACCGATCGTGGTCGAGATCCGCACCGGTGCCGGCGGCTCGGTTGGGGTCGAGGCGGCAGCCAAGTCGGCGCCGGACGGTAACACCATGGTGTTCGCCACCACCGGCGCGCTGGCCGTCAACCTGACCTTGCTGCCGAACCTGGGTTACGACACGCGACGCGACCTGATTCCGATCTCGATCACCATAGGAATGCCGCTGCTGCTGGCATGCCGCGAAGGCCTGCCGGTGCAGGATATGGCCGGCCTGTTGGCCTTGGCGCGCGCCAAACCCGGCAGCCTGACGCTCGCCACCTCGGGCGTTGGCGGCCCGCCGCACCTGCTTGCCGAAATGATGCGCCAGCGCGCCGGCATCGACTTCACCGTCGTGCATTACCGCGGCGCCGCCCCGGCCATGGTGGCGATGCTGGCCAACGAAGTCGATGTCAGCATTCTCGACCCCGCGGTGATGATCCCGCACATCAAGGCCGGCAAGATGCGCGCGCTGGCGACCACCAGCCGGGCGCGCAATCCGACCATGCCCGGCGTGCCCAGCCTGATCGAGGCGGGCCTGCGCGGCATCGAGTTCGAGAACTGGTATGCGCTGCTGGTGCCCGCAGCCACGCCGCCGGAGCGTGTGCGCCGTCTGCGCGAGGCGATGACCCGAGCGGTGGCCAAGCCGGGCCTGTTCGATATCTTCTTGAACCAGGGCGGGCGCATCATCGACATGGGGCCGGAAGAAGGCGCCGCCTTCATTCGCCGCGAGGTCGAGACCTGGGGCGAAGTGGTGCGCTCCGCGCGCATGACCGCGCAGTAGGCCGCATCCGCCCCGCGGGCAGCACAGGAGACCTTGATGCGATTGTCGATCGACGAGGCGCGCGCCCTGGTGGAGGCCGGCATGGCGGCGGTCGGCTACAGCGAGCACGAAGCCGCCATTGTCGCCGACCACCTGATCGACTGCGAGTTGCGCGGCTTGGGCTATGGCGGCTTGGCTCGCGCGGTATCGGTGATCGAACGCATCATCGCCACCAGCACGCCGCGCCGGCCGATCACGGTGTTGCAGGAAACGCCGTTCTCGGCCTCGCTTGATGGTGGCGACAACGTCGGCCACCTGGTCGGGCACCGTGCCATGCGAATCGCCATCGACAAGGCCGGCCAGACCGGTGTCGCGGTCGTCGGCGCCTCCAAGACCTGGTACACCGGCATGTATTCGTATTACCTGGAGCGCATCACCGCTGCCGGACTGGTCGGCATGATCGCCGGCAGCGGCACGCAACTGGTGGCGCCGCACGGTGGTACCGAAGGCCGCTTCGGCACCAATCCGATCGCCTTCGGATTTCCATCCACCACCACACCGGTGATCTGGGATATCGGCACCGCCAACGTGATGATCGGCGAGGTCGCGCTCAAGCGTCGCCTCGGCGAATTGCTGCCTGAAGGTCAGGCCTTCGACGCGGCTGGGAACCCGACGCGCGACCCGGCAGCGGCATTCGGCGGTGCCTTCGCGGTGTGGGGCGGGCACAAGGGCTCGGGTCTGGCGATGGTGGTGCAGTTGCTGGGCATGATGACCGGCCAGGTGACCGCGCCTGCGCCGCAACGCGACAGCGGCATTTTCATCCTCGCTGTCAATCCCGGTCTATTCACCGCCGCCGATGATTTCATGCAGCGGGTATCGGAGTATGCACAGAGCCTGCGCGACACCCGGCCGCTCGATCCGGCAGCCCCGGTGCGGGTGCCATTCGACCGCTCGATCGTCGAGCGCCGGCGCCGATTGGCGGCGGATGCGATCGACGTGCCCGACAGCGTGGTCGAGGCCTTGCGCCGAGTTACCGCGCAGGCACGCGCGACGCTCCCCCCCGTGTAAGGTCAGCGCGATGTCCTTGTACTTCGTAACCGGCCAGAACAGAGCGGCCAGGCCGCCCTTCAGACAATGCACTGGCGCTGCGCCGCGTATGCATTCGAGGTAGGGCCAGACAGTGTCGGTGCGAAACTACTCCGGGCTCAAAAGGTCGATGGCCTCGAGCGGCATCGAAGACGCCGCGTCCCTGGCCTGGCTGCTGATCATTGTGGTCATCCATCTGCCTCCGGGGCGGATTGACTTGCAGCCCGGCAGCCTGCCGGACTTGGGGAGCGTCGGCTACAAATCAGGCGCAGCGGTCCAGTTTTCACCGCATTCTTGGCCCATAGCCGGGCTATGAGCCTTCGAGGTCGGCAAAAACCTGCCTCGCTGGGACCAATTTTCGCTCTCGACGCCCTGAGTCCGACAGACTGCTAGTGCTGCCCGTCCGGCAGGTTGACCAGCAGGCCGTCCAGCGCTTCGGTGACGGGAATCTGGCAGGCCAGGCGCGAATTCTCCTGTGCAGCAGCGGCGAAGCTCAGCATGCTCTGTTCCATCTCACTCCGTGTCCCGGTCTGCGCCAACCACGCCGGGTCCACGTAGACATGGCAGGTGGCGCAGGCACATTCGCCGCCGCAATCGGCGTCGATGCCGGGCACACCGTTGTCGACCGCGGCGCGCATCAGGGAAAGCCCGCTTTGCGCGTTGACTCGGTGTCGCGTCCCGTTGAATTCAATGAAAGTGACTGTTGGCATCGCTACTCCATTTGAGTGACAGGTGGATGCTTCAGCGCCGCCGGGCGACGACGGGGCGCGTTTGCGGGGCGACTGTGCCGGTCCCGGCGTTGCGGTCCCGCCAGGGTCGCTGCAGCGCGCGCGGGATTGTACGTCGCCGCCGCTGCGCCCGGCTGTGCGCCTGAAACGCGCTGTTGCTCCGTACAAAAGGTCACCGCCATTGAAATCGCGGCAGCGTCGTCGAGGCCCGCGAGCTTCGCCAACCAGAGTTCGGCACCAGGCGGGCCACGGGCGCCAGCGCATGGCGCGATATGGCGGGATGCTCCGCACGACTTCTGCGAAAAGGGCCACGCGATGTCGCAACGCGTGAATTCCGGCCGGCGCGCCACGCTGGCAGCGGCAGCGCTGCTGCCGTGCACAGGCCCCGCGCCTTGCGCTCTGCGCCGCATCCTCCCCGGAACCCCAAGGGCCAAACACCCGGGCCCCTCAATCCGAAAACCTCTACACTTGTGGCCTGCAGTCTTTCATCCAACGGCTTCCGTCCCCTGCTCGGCGTTCAATCGGCACAGGGGAGGTCAAAATTCGATCGGCGGCGACGTGTCGACTGATTGTCATCCTCAAAGAAAGGCACTCCCATGGTTCAGCGCTTGAAGTTCTACATCGACGGCAACTGGGTCGACCCGGTCACCCCCAAGACCCGCTCCGTGATCAACCCGGCCAATGAGCAGGTGCTGTACGACATCTCCCTGGGTTCCGCGGCCGACGTGGACCGTGCGGTCGTTGCCGCACGCAGGGCTTTCGAAACCTTCTCGCAGACCTCGCGCGAGGAACGCGTGGCGCTCTTGACCCGCATCGTCGAGGTGTACAAGAGCCGCGCCAAGGACCTGGGCGCCGCCATCTCGGACGAGATGGGCGCGCCCCTGGGCTTCGCGGAAAAATTCCAGGTCGGCGCCGGTCTCGGCCACATCTTGTCGACGCTGGACGTTTTGAAGAACTATGCCTTCGAGGAGCAGTTGGGCTCGGCCACGGTGGTACGCGAGGCGATCGGTGTGGTGGGCATGATCACGCCCTGGAACTGGCCGATGAACCAAGTGACATGCAAGGTCGCACCTGCATTGGCGGCTGGTTGCACCATGGTCCTCAAACCGTCCGAATACACGCCGACTTCGGCCCTGATCTTCGCCGAGATCCTGCACGAGGCCGGCGTGCCCAAGGGCGTATTCAACCTGGTCAACGGCCTGGGGCCGGACGTGGGCGCCGCGATGAGCGCGCACCCCGGCATCGACATGATCTCGTTCACCGGCTCCACCCGCGCCGGCATCGACGTGGCGCAAAAAGCCGCCACCACCGTCAAGCGTGTCAGCCAGGAACTGGGCGGCAAGTCGCCCAACATCATCCTCGAAGACGCCGACTTCCCCAAGGCCGTGGCCGCGGGCGTGGGTAGCGTATTCATGAACTCCGGCCAGTCGTGCAACGCACCTACCCGCATGCTGGTGCCGCAGGCCCGCATGGCCGAGGTGATGGCGATCGCCAAGGCGGTGGCCGACAAGACCCGCGCCGGCGACCCGCGCGCCGCCGACACCAGCATCGGGCCGGTGGTCAACGAAACCCAGTGGGGCAAGATCCAGGCGCTGATCAACGCCGGCGTCGCCGAAGGCGCAACCCTGGTGGCCGGCGGCCCCGGGCGGCCCGAAGGCAGCACCAAGGGCTATTACGTGCGCCCCACCATTTTTGCCAACGTGACCAACAACATGACCATCGCCCGCGAGGAAGTGTTCGGCCCGGTGCTGACCATCCTGGGCTATGAAAACGAAGACGAAGCCGTGCGCATCGCCAACGACACACCCTACGGCCTGGCCGGTTACGTGTCGGGCGGGACCGTGGAGCACGCCGGCGCCGTTGCGCGCAGGATCCGCGCCGGCAACGTCAACATCAACGGTGTACCCAACGAACGCACCGCGCCCTTCGGCGGCTACAAGCAATCGGGCAACGGGCGCGAGTGGGGCCGTTTCGGTTTTGAGGAATACCTCGAGGTGAAGGCGATCGCGGGGATGGTGGCCAGGTAGGCAGGTTGCGGGGCCAAGGAGTTGCGGTCACTCTGCGCAAGCTTGCTCAAGCCTGCGGCCGGCTGATGATGATGCGGAGGGTGCGGCACCGCACCGGCTGCGAACACGGAACCTGCCCGGCCGCGGCCCGAGGCTGGCAGCCTCGCTTGCCCCGCAACCCCGACCGCGCCAAGCTTTCCGCGTAACCCAGGCATGATTCCAGCCTTGAAATCCGGCAAGCGGGTCCTCGTATCCGAATTCGGCGAAAGCCCGACCGAGGCGATCGAGCATTTCATGTCACTGCAGGACGTCGCCGCGCCGGACCCGGCGACGCTGCGCCCCGACGAGCTCATCATCGAAATCAGGAGTGCCGCTGTCGCGTGGGTCGATCTGCTGATGACCAGCGGGCAGTACCAGCACATGGCCATGCCGCCCTATTGCCCGGGCATGGAGTACAGCGGCGTGATCGCATGGGCCGGCGCCGCAGTCGAACGGCAACAGCTTGCGGTGGGCGATCGCGTGTTCAGCGACTGGTTCGCAGCCGGCCCGCGCGCCGGCGGGCGCTACCAGTCAGCCGGTGGCTTCGCCACCCATGCAGTGCTGCCAGCAAGCGCGGTGCGACGCATTCCTGACGGTTTTTCATTCGATGAGGCGTGCAACCTGCTGGCCAACTACGAGACCGCCTACCACTGCCTGATCGCGCGCGGCCGGCTGCGCGCCGGCGAGACGGTGTTGATCACCGGCGCCTCCGGCGCCACCGGAATGGCGGCGGTGCAGGTGGCCAAGTTGCTGGGCGCGACCGTAATCGCCAGCGGGCGCTCGGATGCCAAGCTAGCCGTGGTCAAAGCGCACGGCGCGGATCATGTGATCAACGCCGCCAATACCGACGGCACACCCGGCGTGCGGCGTTTTCGCGATGAAGTGAAAACACTGACCGGTGGCCGCGGCGTGGATGTCGTCTACGACGCGGTTGGTGGCGACACCTCGCTTGAGTCGATGCGCACATGCGCGTTCGGTGCGCGCTTCTTGATCGTCGGCTGGACCTCGACGCCGAACGTGGCGCGCGGTCGCGGCCAGCGCGGCGCTCCCAACGCAAACATGTTGCCCAGCAACATCATGCAGATGAAGGGCCTTTCCGTGCTCGGCTGTCCGGCCGCGATATCGGTGGCGCAGGATCCGTCGATCCGCCCGCCGCGCGTGGCGCAAGTGATGCAATGGGTGGCCGAAGGCCGCATCCGGCCAAGCATTTCGCACCGGTTTGCACTGGCCGACTTCAAGAGCGCCATGCTGGCGCGCTGGAACGGCGAGGTGATCGGCGGCTGCGTTCTCAATCCATAGGCGCCTGCAGCGCTTGGCCGGGATATCACGCCTGGTTCACCCGGCACGCATTTTCGCGCCTTGGCTGACATGACCATCTGCCTTGCTGCGCTATGCTTGCAGGTGAACTCCGGCACTCCCGCATTGGATTCACCCAACACGCCCACAAGAGGCGCATTGGAGACAAATTTGCATCCCTATATCCACGCCCGCAACCAACCCGACAAAGCGGCCTTCATCATGGCCGACAGCGGCAAGAGCCTGACTTACGCCCAACTCGAAGACCGCTCCAACCAGGTGGCGCAACTGCTGCGCAGTCTGGGCCTTGTGGCTGGCGACCATATCGCGATCCTGCTGGAGAACCATCCGCGCTACTTCGAGATCTGCTTCGGTGCGCACCGCGCCGGCATCATCTATACCGCGATGAGCAGCCGCCTGACTGTGGGCGAAGCCGCCTACATCATCGATAACAGCGAAGCGAAACTGTTGATCACCTCGCGCGCCATGAGCACGCTGGCCGACCAACTGCTTCCGCAGACGCCGGGCCTGAAGCAGCGCCTGATGATCGACAGCACCGCACCTGGGTACGAATCCTACGAGGCCGCGCTCGCGCCACTGCCGGCCATCCGCATCGCCGACGAAGCCGCCGGCGGCGACATGCTGTATTCCTCGGGCACCACCGGCCGCCCCAAGGGTGTGTGGGTGCCGCCGGAATCCGCGGCCATCGACGCGGTCAATCCGCTGCTCAACATCTGCATCAGCCTGTGGGGCATGGGCGCGGACAGCATCTACCTGTCGCCGGCGCCGCTGTACCACGCCGCGCCGTTGCGCTTTTGCCTCTCGGTGATGCGCCTGGGCGGTACCTGCGTGGTGATGGAGCACTTCGATGCCGAGCGTTACCTTCAACTGGTCGAGCGGCACAAGGCGACGCACACGCAACTGGTGCCGACCATGTTCGTGCGCATGCTCAAACTGCCGGAAGAAGCGCGCAAGCGTTACGACCTGAGTTCCCTCAAGGTCGCCATCCACGCCGCGGCACCATGCCCGATTCCGGTGAAGTCGCAGATCATCGAATGGTGGGGCCCGGTCATCTGGGAGTATTACGCCGGCACCGAGGGCAATGGCATGACATTGGTCGGCTCGAAAGACTGGCTGGCGCATCCGGGCACGGTGGGCAAAGCCGTCATCGGCAAGCTGAAGATCTGCGATGACAACGGCGCGGAAGTTCCAGCCGGCACCGCCGGCACCGTGTTTTTTGCCGACGGTCGCCCGTTCAACTATCACAACGATGCCGAGAAGACCGCGGGCAGCCGCAATGCGCATGGCTGGACCACTTTGGGCGATGTCGGCTATGCGGATGCCGAGGGCTTCCTGTTCCTCACCGATCGCAAGGCGCACATGATCATCTCCGGCGGGGTCAACATTTATCCGCAGGAAGCGGAGAACCTGTTGATCACCCACCCAAAGGTGCTCGATTGCGCGGTGATCGGCGTGCCCAACGAGGACTTCGGCGAGGAGGTCAAGGCGGTGGTCGAGCCGCGCGATCCCCGCGACCTTGAAGGCCCGCGTGCGCTCGCACTCGAAGAAGAGCTGATCGCTTTTTGCCGCGCCAGCCTGTCGCCGATCAAATGCCCGCGCTCGGTCGATTTCGCCGCCGAATTGCCGCGCCACCCGACAGGCAAGCTGTACAAGCGCCTGCTGCGCGACCGCTACTGGGCCGGCCACGCCAGCAGGATCATCTGATCGGCGGGGATCGACACGCATCCGGGCGGCCCCGCCCATGGCATGTGTTGGTCATGAGTCACGCAGTTCTCAAATACATGAAACGTTCAGGGGTCGCGCATGAAATGGAAAATCGGCCAGGTCACGGTCACCAAGATCGTTGAACTCGAATTCACAGGCGGCACGCGCTTCATCCTGCCGCAGGCCACCCGCGAGGCGGTGCGCGACCTGCATTGGCTCAAGCCCCATTTCATGAACGACGAAGGTCAGCTGATCATGAGCGTGCATGCGCTGGTGGTGGAGACGCCAGCGCGCCGCATCGTGGTGGACACCTGCATCGGCAACGACAAGAGCGGGCGCATGGCACCACACTGGAACCACATGCAGGGCACGTTCCTCACCGACCTGGCGGCTGCCGGCTACGCGCGGGAATCGATCGATACGGTGTTGTGCACCCACCTGCATGTCGATCACGTCGGCTGGAACACCATGCTGGTCGACGGTCGCTGGGTGGCGACGTTTCCAAATGCGCGCTACCTGATGGCGACAACGGAATTCGACTACTGGCGCGCAGGACCGCAAGGCGAAGGGCAGACGCAGATCTTCGCCGACTCGGTGCAGCCGGTGTTCGACGCCGGCCTGGTCGATCTGGTCAGTACCGACCAGCGGATTTGCGACGAGGTGCGGCTGAGTCCGACCCTCGGCCACACTCCGGGACACGTGAGTGTCGCCATCGAATCCGCCGGCATGCAGGCACTGATCACTGGCGACTTCGTGCACCACCCGTGCCAGATGGCGCATCCGGAATGGGCCTCCTCCGCCGACTTCGACACCGACGCTTCCACTTGCACGCGCCACACCATGTTCGATGCGCTGGCCGACCGGCCGACGCTGGTGATCGGCACCCATTTCGCGGGCGCCACCGCGGGTCGGGTGGTGCGCGATGGCCAGGCTTGGCGATTCGTCGCCTGAGACCAGGATTTCGCCTGTAGCTTAGTATCGCCGCTCGCCGGGCTTGCGTCCGACGCAAAAATCCAGGAGTCCGGCATCAAGTTCGACTGAAACGCAGGCACGCCGCCGCCAGCCCGAGATCCACACCTGACGACCACATTCAACCGCCTGCGCACAGCGGGCAATCTTCCATGGTGCATTGACATGAAAACAGCAGTCACCGAAATGCTGGGCATCCGCTACCCGATCATCCAGGGCGGCATGCAGTGGGTGGGTTATGCCGAGCTTGCTTCGGCGGTCTCCAACGCCGGCGGTCTCGGCATCCTCACCGCGCTGACGCAACCGACACCGGACGACCTCGCGTCAGAGATCAAACGCTGCCGCGGCATGACCGACAAGCCGTTCGGCGTGAACCTGACCATCCTGCCTTCGATCAAGCCGCCGCCCTATGCGGAATACATGCGGGTGATCTTCGAGTCGGGCATCAAGATCGTCGAGACCGCCGGCAACAACCCGCGCGACTTCGCGCCGAAATTCAAGGAACACGGCATCACCGTGATCCACAAATGCACCTCGGTGCGCCATGCACTGTCGGCCGAGCGCCACGGCGTCGACATCATTTCCATCGACGGTTACGAATGCGCCGGCCATCCGGGCGAAGACGACGTCACCAACCTGATCCTGATTCCGGCAGCGGTGCGCGCCTGCAAGGTCCCGGTGGTGGCCTCCGGCGGCATCGCCGACGGCTACCAGCTGGCCGCCTGCCTGGCGCTGGGCGCGCAAGGCATCAACATGGGCACGCGCTTCATGATGACCGCCGAGGCCCCGGTTCACGCCAAGGTCAAGGAAGCCCTGCTCAAAGGCAGCGAGCGCGACACCAACCTGATTTTTCGCACCATGCACAACACCTCGCGCGTGTTCAAGAATGCGGTATCCGACGAGGTGGTGGCGCTGGAGAAGAAGGGCGCGGCGTTCGAGGAAGTACGCCACCTGGTGGCCGGCGCGCGTGGTCGCAACGCCATGCAGACCGGCGATGTCGATGCCGGCATCGTCAGCGCCGGCATGGTGATCGGGCTGATCAACGACCTGCCGACCTGCAAGGATCTGATCGAGCGCATCGTGCGCGAATGCCGCGCGAGTCTGGCGGCGGCGGCTGCGATGGCGACTTGAGGACTGCGGCAGCACAGCCTTTCGTATCCGCACCGCGTTTCGTATAGTGCACTCCGTCAAGGCGCCACTCGAATTGTCTCGTTGTGCAATTCCGATACAAAGGCGCTGGTACCGTATTGGTGGAACCAAATACTAGGTGCCGGCGGCGGCGTCGCGCGCCATCTTTCGCTTGAGCATGCCGGCCGCCTGCGTGTAGCCGCCCCCGAGACCATCAACAAAGTGAATATGCTGGTCCTGCCGGTCGCGCACATAGCAGGACATCACGCTGGCGGCGCAAATCTGCAGGCCGAAGCGGATATCACCCCGGTCTTCCATGATGCGCAGGGCGCTGCCGAGCGCTTCGCGCTGCGCCGCCGTGCCGGATATCACGGTGTTGACGCGGCCGTCGATCATCAGGGTATCGGACAACTGCACCACCCGTTCAAGATAGCGGGCGCCATCCTTGCTCAAGGCGAAATAAAGCGGCCCGATCAGGGTGTATAACCATTGCCCGAGCAGATAGCCAAGTGCAAAGCGGCCCAGTTTGGCGCGCATTTCAGTGGCGATCTTGAAGAGGGTGGGCTTGAGCTTCAAGCGGGTTTTCGACACCGGGTTGCGCACAGTGAGTGATCCGTAGACCTCTTCAATCCGCGCCAGCACCGCCGACAGGATCGCGGATTGCCGGTCAGCGCGCCGCACGATCACCAGCAGGCACACGATTTCCTGGGTGCTCGCCTGTGGCCGGATCGCGTCCCATCTGCATTCCATGCCTTCCAGGTCAAGCGTGGCATCGGCCGGTGTGGGCGCTGCGCCGAAGTCTTCGCCCTTGACAATGCGTTCGGCCAGTTGCAGGCCGTCGCCCAGCGCCAGCGGAATCACCAGCCCCTGGCCATTGACATCGGTTTTGGCGATCAGGAGTTCCGCGCCTTGCGCATGGAGGTCGGCTACCGGCACCCGGCCGACCCGCAGATCGAGGTCGAAATTCGCGCTCGTGTTTTCGCGGTGCTTGAGCAGGGCGGCTTCGATCCGTGCGGCCAGTGCGGGTGGTGCCAGCAAGGTGGCGCCGTCGCCACCGAAAAAGAAGGGCAGCGCCACCCCTGCGCGATGCCCGATGTTGAGCGCGGCGATGATGCTGCCGGTGGCGACCAGGTTGACCGCCTGGTGCTTGCCATCGCCCAAGGCGCGGGTCGATCCGCGCACATCGGTCAGCAGAACCTGCCAATCGCGTGGTACCGCCGCGAATTGCGTCTGGTCGGCCAAAAGCGCGCTCAAGGCGCCGCTCTTGAGCGGCAGATCGGAATAAAAGCGGCTGGTAGGCATGGGCGGGCGAATCGGCCGCGTGTCAGTGCGCAGGGCGCGCGCCCAAGGCCGTCATGTCGGTGACCCAGCGCTGCGCACGTTTTTGCGCGGTTTCGCGTTGCGCAGGCGTCATCATGTTGACGATCTCGGCGGTGAGCCTGTAAGACGCCGCCTGAGACTGCACCGCGAATGCCTGGTAGGCCGGTGTGCGGATCGACTCCCAGTCGGTCAAAAGGCGCAGCATGCGGCGCCGGGTCTGGCTTTTGTCAGCAGTCTTGTCTACCGCGGCGGTCAAAAGCCCCAAGAACTCGGCCGAACGGCGCTGGCGATTTTCCAGCGCCAGTGGATAGTTGGCCGGCAGTGCATCGATCATGACGCGGATGCGCTCCTGCTGCTGATCGTCCAGCCCGCCGTACCAGCGCTCGGTTTCTTTCCTGACCGTCTCGAAACGCCGTTCGCGCTGTTTTTCAGGTGTCGCGCGTACTACCTCCTTGACGTAGTCGGCGGTCTTGCTTTCCATCTTCTTTCTCATCGCCGCCAGGTTTTCCGCCGTGAGCAAGGGGGCCAGCTCAGCCACCTCGCCGGCCACGCGCTCGGCCATCGGGCCTGAGCGCTTGCGCGCCTCGGCCACGGCCCAGGCCACATCTTCGGCACTGATGCGGCCGGCGACGCGGGAGCGCACTTCGGACAGCAGCGACGCGTAGGCCACCAGGTTGGTGCTGCGGTCCCATTCGCGCACCGCCAAAATGCGTTGCTTGAGGGCCGCGCCCTGGTCGCCATCGAGGTCGAGATAGCTGTCGGCGATGAATGACAAGGCGGTGGGCCCGGCCGTATAAGCGACATTGATGGTGCTGCAGCCGGAAGCCAGTGCGGCGAACACGCACGCAACCAGGCAGCGCCGGAACACAAGCGTAAATCCGTCGTTTACCGCGAAAAGTCGCCCGCAGACGAATGCTAGAATCAACTTCAACTGTGGCCCCTTGGGTGTTCGTGGGTGTAGCGCACCATGTTCGGACATTCGGGATCGCCAAACGTGCGCAGTGCCTGCGCCAATTGCCGCTTTCGCGGCCTCGGCCTCTGATGATGGCCGCAACCGCCTCGCCTTCCTGTCGCCCATGAGTCTTGATATCGTCATCTTAGCCGCAGGCCAGGGCAAACGCATGAACTCCGCTTGCCCCAAGGTGCTGCACCCGCTGGCCGGCAAGCCGCTCCTGCGGCATGTGGTCGACACCGCGCGTTCGCTCAACGCCGCGCGCATCGTCATCGTTTACGGACATGGTGGTGAAACCGTGCGCGAGGCGCTCAATGCGCCGGACATCAATTTCGCCAGGCAGGAGCCGCAACTCGGTACCGGGCATGCGGTGATGCAGGCGATTCCGCTGTTGGGCGGTGCGGCTGCCGACTCGATCACTCTCGTGCTCTATGGCGATGTGCCGCTCACGCAAACTGCCTCGCTGCGTGCCTTGCTGGACGCCGCGGCTGGCGGCGCGCTGGCGATACTCACCGTCAACATGCCCGATCCGACCGGTTACGGGCGTATCGTGCGCGACCGCGCCGGGCGCATCGCGCGCATTGTCGAGCACAAGGATGCCAGCGCGGACGAGCGCGGAATCGTCGAAGTGAACACCGGCATCATGGCGATTCCCACGGCCAGGCTCGCCGGGTGGCTCACGAAGTTGTCAAACAGTAACGCGCAAGGCGAGTATTACCTGACAGATATCGTCGCCATGGCGGTTGCCGAAGGCGTGGCCGTGACCTCTGCGCAACCTGCTGCGCTGTGGGAAACCCTGGGCGTCAACAGCAAGGTGCAACTGGCCGAACTGGAGCGCCGGCATCAGAACAACATTGCCGCCCAGTTGCTTGAGCAGGGTGTGACCCTGATGGATCCGGCGCGCATCGATGTGCGCGGCATGCTCTCTACCGGGCGCGACGTGACTATCGATGTCGGTTGCGTGTTCGAAGGCGATGTAGTGCTGGGCAACGACATCTACATCGGCCCGAACTGCGTGCTTAAAAACGTGCGCATCCGCGCCGGCACCCGCGTCGAAGCCTTCAGCCATCTGGAAGAGGCGGAAGTCGGCGCGCATTGCCGCATCGGCCCCTATGCGCGCCTGCGCCCCGGCGCGCAACTGGGTGAGCATGTGCACATTGGCAACTTCGTCGAGGTCAAGAAATCGATCATCGGCGACGGTTCCAAGGCCAATCACCTGGCCTATGTGGGTGATTCCGAGGTCGGGCAAAAGGTCAATATCGGCGCCGGCACCATCACCTGCAATTACGACGGCATCAACAAATCAAAGACCATCATCGGCGATGGCGCCTTCATCGGCTCCGACGCCACCCTGGTGGCTCCGGTGAACATCGGCGCCGGCGCCTATATCGGCGCGGGTTCGACCATCACCAAGGAAGCGCCAGCCGGCAAACTCACCTTGACACGCGCCAAGCAGACCACGGTGGAAAACTGGAAGCCGCCGAAGAAGAAAGTCACGTAGGCGCCCCTCATGCCCGAAGCCGCGCACGCCGGTGCCGCCCGACGCCTGGAAGACATTCCCGACATCGGCCCTGCGCTGGCGCGTGATTTGCGCAGCTTAGGCATTGATGCGCCGGCCCGTCTCGAACGCCGCAACGCTTTCAAGCTGTATCAGGATCTCAGTATCGTAACGGCCAGGCGGCACGACCCCTGCGTGCCCGATACCTTCATGGCCACAGTCGATTTCATCAACGGCAACCCTTCCGCGCCCTGGTGGCATTTCACGCAGAAGCGCAAACAACTCCACCCCAACCTGTGAGGCCGGCATGACCCCTGAACAAAAACTCGCGCAACTCGGAATCACCCTGCCGGCAGACGGCGCGCCCGGCGGCAACTACGAGCCTTTTGTGATCACCGGGAACCTGCTGTTTCTTGCCGGCAAGGGCTGGCCGGTGCGTGCCGCTAACATCACCACGGTGCCCAAGGTGGGGCGCGAGATTTCGGTCGAGGAAGGCTATGCGGATGCACGCACCGTGGGCATCGCCTTGATCGGCGCGATGAAGAAGGCCCTGGGCGAACTGTCGCGCGTCAAGCGCGTGGTCAAGGTGCTGGGCATGGTCAACGCGCATCCCGATTTCACCGAGCAGCCCAAGGTGATCAATGGTTGCTCCGACCTGTTTGTGGAGGTGTTCGGTGACCGCGGCCGGCACGCGCGCTCGGCGGTGGGCCTGGGTTCGTTGCCGCGCGGGTTCTCGGTCGAGATCGAGGCGATCGTCGAGTTCGAGTAGGCCGGTCAAGCGCAGGTTCACAAGCGAAACGAAGGGAAACACCCCATGTGCGGCATAGTCGGCGCGGTTGCGGACCGCGATATCGTACCCATCCTGATCGAGGGCTTGAAGCGCCTCGAATACCGTGGCTATGACTCCTGCGGGGTGGCCATTCACGGCAGCGCGGTGCCTGCGGTTGGCGGTGGCCTGCGGCGCGCGCGCAGCGTGGCGCGCGTGGCAGATCTCGATTCGCAGGTAACCGATGGTTCCTTGAAAAGCGGGACCGGCATCGCGCACACGCGCTGGGCCACCCACGGGGCGCCGGTCACGGTGAATGCGCATCCGCATTTTTCGCGCGACCAGGTGGCGCTGGTGCACAACGGCATCATCGAAAACCATGATGAGCTGCGTGATGAACTGAAGGCGCAGGGCTATGTGTTCGAAAGCCAGACCGATACCGAAGTCATCGCCCACCTGGTGCAATCGGTCTACAAGGGTAATTTGTTTTCCGCGGTACATGCGGCCGCCAAGCGCCTGACCGGTGCCTATGCGATCGCAGTGTTCTGCGAGGCCGAGCCCAATGTGGTGGTGGGCGCGCGCGCCGGCAGCCCGCTGGTGGTGGGCCGCGGCTATGGCACATCGGCAGGCGAGAATTTCCTGGCCTCCGACGCACTGGCCTTGGCCGGCACCACCGATCACATCAGCTATCTGGAAGAGGGCGACGTGGTCGAGCTGCGGCGCGACGGCGTCACCATCGTCGACCGCGACGGCAACAACGTGCAGCGTGAAGTGCGGGTGGTGCATGCCGCCACCGGCATGGTGGAGCTGGGCCCGTATCGCCATTACATGCAAAAGGAAATCTTCGAGCAGCCGCGCGCGGTGGCCGACACGCTCGAAGGCGTGGAAGGCATCGCCGCCTCGCTTTTCGGCGACGAAGCAGAGGGCGTGTTCAAGGCGATCAGCGAAGTGCGCATCCTCGCCTGCGGCACCAGCTACTACTCCGGCATGACCGCCAAGTACTGGCTCGAATCGATCGCACATTTGCCCACCCAGGTGGAAGTGGCGAGCGAATTCCGCTACCGCGACAGCGTGCCCAACCCGAACGCGCTGGTGGTGGTGATCTCGCAATCCGGCGAGACCGCCGACACCATGGCGGCCTTGAAGCACGCGCAAGCCCAGGGCCACGTTCACACCCTGGCCATCTGCAATGTAGGCACCTCCGCCATGGTGCGCCAGACCAGCCTCAAATACCTGACCCGCGCCGGCGTTGAAATCGGCGTCGCCTCGACCAAGGCCTTCACCACCCAGCTGACCGCGCTGTTCCTTTTGACCCTGACGTTGGCCAAGCTGCGCGGCAAGCTCTCAGCGGCAGAAGAAACCAGACACCTGAAAGACCTGCGCCACCTGCCCAATGCGCTCACCAGCGTGCTGGCACTGGAGCCGCAGATCATCGCCTGGGCCGAGGCCTTCACCCGCAAGGAACACGCACTGTTTCTGGGCCGCGGCCTGCATTACCCGATCGCGCTGGAAGGTGCGCTGAAGCTGAAAGAGATCAGCTACATCCACGCCGAAGCCTATCCCGCAGGCGAACTCAAGCACGGCCCGCTGGCACTGGTCACCGACGAAATGCCTGTCGTCACCATCGCGCCCAACGACGCGCTGCTGGAAAAGCTCAAGTCGAACATGCAGGAAGTGCGCGCCCGCGGCGGCCAGTTGTATGTGTTCGCCGATGCCGACAGCCATATCGCTTCCAGCGAAGGGGTTCATGTGATCCGCATGCCGGAGCACTACGGCGCCTTGTCGCCGATATTGCATGTGGTGCCGCTGCAGATGCTGGCGTATCACACGGCGCTGGCGCGCGGGACGGATGTGGACAAGCCGCGGAATCTGGCTAAGTCGGTGACGGTGGAGTAGCGATCTCCGCCATGAGGCCAATGTCGGACTTAGGAGACGCCGGCTGCAAATCGGCCGCAGCGGCCCATTTTCTCTCCTCTCTCGACGTCCTGAGTCCGACAGGCTGCTAGATCCTGATCAGCACCTTGGCATTGGCGCCTGCTTCCACCCGTTCATGGGCGGCGACGATGTCGTCCAATGCATAGATGACGGCCTCGGGATGTTTGAGCACACCTTGCGCCAACAGTTGCGTGACGCCCTCGATGGTGTCGCGCATGAGTTGCGGCGGCAGGCGGTAGACGATGAAAAAGTAGAGCGTGACAAAGCCCGAGATCATGGGCCCGAAGAGCAGGCTGATATCGCGTGAATTGGTGCCGTAGATGACCACCTTGCCGCCGAAGCGCAGCAATTCGCCGTAGCGGCCGGCGTTGCCGGCGGCATCGACCTCGATGATGAAATCGGCGCCGCGCGCGGCGGTCAGCTCACGCACCCGCGCGACCACGTCTTCGTCCCTGTAGTTGACCACTTCGTGCGCACCGGCGCCGCGTGCAATCGCCGCCTTGGCCGCACTGCTGACGACCGCGATCACGCGCGCGCCGCCAAGTTGCGCCAGCTGCGTGGCGTAAAACCCCACACTGCCGGCGGCACCGAACACGATGACGGTGCGGCCGATCAGGCTGCCGCAGGCGGCCAGCGCATGAAACGCGGTCATGAGCGGAATGCCGATCGAGGCGCCCGTCTCGAAAGAAATGCCGTCAGGCAGGGGCACGGCCTGCGCGGCTGGCAGGCTTACGTATTCGGCGGCGGTGCCGTGGGCGCGTTCCCACTGGCCGTTGTAGAGCCACACGCGCTGTCCGGCGCGCGCCGCTGCAACGCCGGCACCTACCGCGTCGATGACCCCGGCACCATCGCTGTGCGGCACGATCTCGGAAAAATTCCAGCCGCGGCTCGATGTGCCGCCGCGTGTTTTCACGTCCGACGGGTTGACGCCCGAAAAGGCCAGTCTGACGCGCACCTCGCCTGGCGCCGGTGCGGGTGTGGGCAGGTCGCCCACATTGAGTACTGCGGATGCCTTGCCGGTGGTTTTATAGATTGCCGCGCGCATGATGTGCCTTCGTGAAAAGTGATTTGTACTTCATTGCCCCGGTTCGCCCAAGTCCGGGGGTTCGAACCAGTTGGTCAGCGCCAGGCCGCCGTCGATCACGATCGCAGCGCCGGTCACATACGCCGAAATGCGATTCGACAACACCGCCAGCGCCAGCGGCGCCAGGTCTTCGGCGGCACCCAGGCGCCCGAGCGGAATATGCCGCGCCAGGGCCGGGTCGGCAACAAAGCCGCCGGCGGCGATCGCGCCCGGCACCAGCGCATTGACGCGGATGTTGTAGCGACCGAGGGTCTTGGCCAACTCCTTGACCAGCATCGCCAGCGCCGCTTTGGCGGTGCTGTAGTGCGGCAGGTTGCGCGGCGTCTCGGCGTGCAGGGAAGTGAGGCACATGAACGAGCCCGGCGCCTTGGCTGCGATCAGGCTCTTGGCCAATTCGCGGGCCAGGTGAAAGCCGGCGTCCACGTTAACCGCACGCATGCGCATCCAGGTCTCGTCGCTGACCGCCAGCGCATGGTCGGCCTCGCGCCGTGGTGGCGCGGCGCTGTGCACGAAATGGGTGATCAGGCCCAGATGGGCGCGGCTCTCGCTGAGCAGTCGTTCGCATTCGGCGCGTTCCGCCAGATCGCCGACCCAGGGAATCGCGAGCTTGGGATCGGCGGCCGCCTTGACGGCTGCAGCCACGGTATCGGCCTTGATATCGGCGAACACGGTGCGCACACCTTCAGCCACCAGGCCCCACGCAATGGCACGACCAATGCCGTTGCCTGCGCCGGTGACCAGTGCGGTTTCACTGCGTGGATCGAAGGCTTGTATGAATAGCGGCATGGTTACGCGCTCGGTTGACGGGGTTTTCGAGGTTTTCAAATGCCGCTGCATGGGCGCCCGCCAATGCGGCGATGGCCCCGGGCCTGCGACCTTCTGGTGCAAATCGCGCGCGGCGCTTGGCGCCGGTGCACCGCACAGGCGGATTCTATGTTGGAACCACGACATTGCGCAGGGTCTGGCGGCAACAGCGGTCCTCTGTCAGGTGATGCGGCGGGCCATTATGTGTCTCAGGTCATGGGCAGCTTGGCGCCGGCCGACTCGATCAGGTAATGACCACGCGGTGTCGCCAGCGACTTGCCGAACAAGGCGACCAGCCGGCCATCGCACAAGTGCTGCTTCAGGAGCGACATGCCGCCGGGCGCCACGCCCTGACCGACGAGCGCCGCCAAGGCAGCCGCTGAACCGCTAAACTTGTCTTGCAAGCGTAAGCTGGCATTCAGTGCGTTGCCTTCTCCGGATTACCGCCTGTGCGGAAACGACAATTCGGGAGCGGCGCGATCTTCCGCGAAATTGTTCCGCGTTTCGCGTTACCAACCCACCCAGGAGACTTAGCCCATGCTTCCAAGAGAACGACTCGACTTTTCGCCGATCACCGAGCGCGCGCCGCTGACCCTGCCGGATGGTGCGCGCATGATCCTGTGGCCGGTGCTGGCGCTCGAGGAGTGGGACATTGCGCGGCCGATGGCGCGCATGGTGATATCGCCGCCACAGGGGCAACCGATGCTGCCGGATGCGCCCAACTGGACCTGGCACGAGTACGGCATGCGGGTCGGTTTCTGGCGCATGCGGGCGTTGTTCGAGCAACTGGGTTTGTCGCCCACGGTGACACTCAACGCACGGGTTTGCGAGACTTATCCGAAAGTGGTCGAGGCTTGCCTCGCCAGCCGCTGGGAGCTGAACGCACACAGCTACGACCAGGTGCCGATGCACAAGCTGGACAACCAGGCTGAGGTGATCCGAAAGTCGATCGACATCATCACCAGGTTCTCGGGCACCCGGCCACGCGGCTGGTTCGGCCCGGGCCTGACCCAGACCCACGACACCATCGATCACCTGGCCGAAGCCGGCATCGAATACATCGGCGACTGGGTGCTCGACGACGAACCGGTGACGCTGCGAACCACCACCAAGCCGATCGTGGCCTTGCCCTACAACTTCGAAATCCACGACATCGTGATGATGGCACTGCAGCACCATCCGTCGGAGGTGCTTTACTCAAGGGCGATGGACCACTTCGAGTGCCTGTACGCGGAAAGTGCCACGCAGCCCAAGATCATGGCGATCGCCTTTCACCCCTATCTGTCGGGCGTGCCGCACCGCATCGGCCATGTCAGGCGCACCCTCGAAGCGATTCTGGCCAAGAAAGGTGTGGTGGCATGGGACGGCGCGCACATTCTCGATTGGTATCACACCCAGCGGCCGGCGCCTTAGGGCCTTTTCACACAAGATGCCCATGCGCGTCTCGTGCGATGGGGCTCCGAGCCGAATCTCGACGCGCCGCCGCGGCCGGGAGAAACAGGCGCACAGCCGCACCTTCCTGCTTCTGTTGCCATCGCAAGCCAGGCAGCGGCGCGGCTGGGCGGCACCGTGGCAGAATGCCGGACATGGCAGGCCCTACGCAACAATTCTGGCAGGAAAAATTCGAGCAACGAGCCACGCCATGGGATCGCGGCGCGCCCAGCCCGCAATTGGTCAACTGGCTTGACGCGGGGCGGCTTGCTCCCTGCCGCATCGCAGTCCCCGGCTGTGGCTCAGGCCACGAAGTCGTGCTGCTGGCACAGCGCGGCTTCGAGGTGGTCGCGCTGGACTACGCCGTCGCCGCGGTGGAGCGCACCCGTGCCGCGCTCGCCGGCGCCGGCGCCCGCGCGCAGGTGATCGAGGCCAATGTGCTCGACTGGCAGCCCGACGCCCCATTCGATGCGATCTACGAGCAGACCTGCCTGTGCGCCCTGC
Organism: Burkholderiales bacterium; assembly: GCA_040382235.1. Lineage (GTDB taxonomy): Bacteria > Pseudomonadota > Gammaproteobacteria > Burkholderiales > JAEUOS01 > JAEUOS01. The sequence goes on along the minus strand of JBEIFV010000020.1, from coordinate 16,813 downwards.
ATCCGGACTACTGGGTCAATTACGCCATCGCACTGCATGGCTGGCTTGCGCCCGCCGGCCGCCTGTTCGCACTTTTCATGCAGGGCTGGCGCAAGGGCGCAGCCGAAGGGCAGATCGACGGCCCGCCGTATCACTGCGACATCAACGCCATGCGCGCACTGTTCGAAGCCTCGCGCTGGAACTGGCCGAAACCGCCGTATCCACGCGTCGATCATCCGATGGGCATCGCTGAACTCGCAGTGATGCTGGCACGACGCTGAGCGACTCGTCCGCTGCCGGCCGCTCGCGGCCACCAACAGCCTTTTTCCCCCAAAACCTCCCATGAACGGACACCCCATGAACGGAGCCGAAAGCCTGGTGCGCACGCTGGTTGCGAGCGAAGTCGATGTCTGCTTCGCCAACCCCGGCACCTCGGAAATGCATTTCGTCGCCGCGCTCGATAAGGTTGAAGGCATGCGCTGCGTCCTGGGCCTGTTCGAGGGGGTGGTCACCGGTGCGGCCGACGGCTATTACCGCATGGCCGGCAAGCCCGCCGCCACCCTGCTGCATCTGGGGCCGGGCCTGGGCAACGGCCTGGCCAACCTGCACAACGCCAAGAAAGCACAGTCGGGCATCGTCAACATCGTAGGCGAACATGCCGGTTACCACATCGGCCACGATGCACCGCTGACTTCCGACATCGAAGGCGTGGCGCGCCCGATGTCGGACTGGGTGCGCACCTCGAAGAGTGCGCGCGACATCGCCAGCGATGGTGCGCGCGCGGTCGAGGCAGCGCGCAGCGCGCCCGGCCAGATCGCCACCCTGATACTGCCGGCCGACACCGCCTGGAACTTAGCCGACGGACCGGCGGTCGCACGTGCCCCGCTGCCGCGCGCGACGGTACCGGCCGACGCCGTCAGGGCAGCCGCGGCGGCACTCCGGCAACCCAATGCCGCCCTGCTGCTGGGCGGGGTCGGCGTGCATGCCCGCGCCCTGGAATGGGCCGGGCGCATCGCCCAGGCCACCGGATGCAGGATTGTTTCGGAGTATGGCAACGCGCGCATGGAGCGTGGTGCCGGCCGCGTGGCCACGCAGCGCGTGCCCTACGTGGTCGACGCGGCCTTGAAGGCGCTCGGGGACCTGCGTTCGATCGTGCTGGCCGGCAGTCGCCCGCCGGTAAGTTTTTTCGCCTACCCCGGCAAGCCCAGCCTGCAGGCGCCGGCCGACTGCGTGTTCACCCGCTTAGCGGGCGTCGAGGAAGACATCGGAGGCGCGCTCGAGGCGCTGGCCGACGAACTGGGCGCGCGCGTGCTGGCGCCGGCACACCTGGCGCGCCTCGACCCGCCCGGCCTGCCCAGCGGCAAGCTGACCCAGGAGGGCATTGCCGCGGTTCTGGGCGCGCTGATGCCGGAGAACGCGATCGTGGTCGATGAATCGGTCTCGACCGGGCGCGGCTTTGCCGCGCTCACCACCCACGCCCAGCCGCATGACTGGCTCAACCTGATGGGCGGCGCCATCGGCTTCGCCCTGCCGACCTCGGTTGGCGCGGCCATCGCCTGCCCGAGGCGCAAGGTGATCGCACTTGAAGGCGACGGCAGCGCGATGTACACCCTGCAAGCGCTGTGGACCATGGCGCGCGAGAATCTCGATGTAACCATCCTGGTGTTCGCCAACCGCTCTTACAACATCCTGCGTGGTGAATTGGTCAACGTCGGTGCCGGCGCCCCCGGCCAGCGCGCCACCGACATGCTCACGCTCGACCGCCCCGATCTCGACTGGCTAGCATTGGCGCGTGGCCATGGGGTCGAAGCCGGGCAAGCCGGTACGCTGGACGAATTGGCGACACAGATGCGTCGCGGCCTGGCCAGCAGCGGCCCCTATCTGATCGAAGTTCTGCTGTAGCCGCAACGGACCTTTGCCAGCGCGGAACGCCGGCCCCGCAAGCCGCCCCGCTTCGCGCCAGGCGGCATATGCAACCTCAGATACCGACCAGTCGCTTCAGACCCTCGGTATCAAGCGCACCGGCGAACTTGCCGGCCTCGCCCGAGGCCGGATTCTTGAAGATCACCATTGGCACCGACTCGCCGCCGAGTTGCTGCCACAGCTTGGTATTGGCCTTGACCTTGTCGGTCAGTTCGGCCGGCAGATTGTCCGGCGGAATCATGCCGCCTTTTTGCGCCAGCAGGCTTTGCTCGTGCGCGCTCATCGCCGCCATTGGATCGCTCGCCGCCAACAGCGCCGCGCCCTGCGTGGTCGAGCGCGCGGAAATGAAACCGACCGGAATCCACACCATGCGCAGCTGGTTGGTGAGCGGCTTGGCAGCCTCCCACAGGTGCCCGCAATGCGGGCATTGCGGGTCGAAAAATACATATATCTGGCGCGTCGCCATCAGGCTGCCGACTGTAAAGCCGGCACCCTTGGCAGCCGCGTCGTAGGCGTTGGCAATCGGCGCGGCGGCAGGCGCCGGCATGGCGCTCGCCTGGGTGGCACCGCCCGGCGGGGTACTTTCCTTGCATGCCGACAGCGCCAAAACGGCTGCCAGTGGCCAGGCCCATCGAAAAGATTCGAAAAGCACGTTCTTGTTCTCCGGATGAATATCCGCATAAAGCGGGAAAATGACCTGCGGGAAAATCGAGGGCGACCAATCGCATGAAGCTTGATAGCGTTGCAACATTTCTCCTGGTCAGCATTATGCGTTGCTTGAACGCGGTTTGCACGCGAAGCGCGGCGCACACACCGGCAGACCCCGGCTGCGGCCGTCCGATCACGACTTGGGCACGGCTGGTGAGTGCCGGGCGGCATTTGCGCAAACCCGTAAAATTCCCGGACCATGCCGCTTGATACCGTGTTTGTCCGCACCCGCAACGGTGCGCTCGCGCTGACCGGCGATCAGATTCCGCTGTCGGGCGGATTTCGCCAGATGCTGCGCCTGATCGACGGCAAGCGCGACGGCAGGGCGGTATTGCAGGGCATGCCGCAGCTTGACGCCGAAGACCTCGAAATGTGGACCGGCGAGCTGCTGCGCCGGGGCCTGATCGGGCATAAAGACGCAGTGCCCGTCGACGACATGGCGTTTGAATTGACCGGCGAAATGTCGGCCAAGGCCTTAGCTGCCGTGGCTGCGGCACCGGCACCGCTGATCGACGACATCATGGCCGACGTGTCCAGGGTGTTGGGACCGATGATCGATGCCGAGGTGGAAAAGCGCCTGGCCAGCACCGGCCGCATGGCGGCGATAGAAGCGGCCGGCTCGCACCATGCGATGGAAAAAGCCGGGTTTTTCGTCTATCCGAATACCGCCGACGGCCTGCCCAAACAGCCGCGGGTATGCATCGCCGGCCACATCGCGGCGCAAAACCGCGTGCTCGAACTGCTGTTCGCCCGCGCCGGTATCAAGCCTTCGATCGTGCAGACGCGCGACGCCCTGCGTGCGGTGCTGGGCAGCGCCGACAAGCCCGACATTCTGGTGGTCGATGCCGAGATACCGATGCTCGACGCCTTCCGTACGCTCGACGCGATGCGCATCGACTCCGGGCTCAAGGGCGTGCGCATGGTGCTGATCTTGCCGCGCGGCGAGCGCGCGGACCTGGCCCAGGCGATGATGCTGGGTGTGGCCGCCTGCATCGTCAAGCCGCTGCGCAAGGATGTACTCGATGCCGCCCTGCCGCAGATACTCGGACGGCCGGTCACAAGGGCATGAAGCATCGATCACGTCAAGCCGGCACACCCGCGCATACAGATCGGGACGAGCCCAAGCCTTGAGCCAGTGACGAAATCAAGGGTGTGAACGCCAGGCACACCATGTTCGTGCCCGATCCTCAACTGTATTCGGCAATCGATCGATTTCGGGCACACAACGCGGCCCGATAAAGCGGTTCACGCAAACTCGCGCCGCCGGTTCAAACACAAACCCTGCGGGGCGGCGCAGGCCACCCCGCCGACGCCGCACACCCGCAGGGTCGGCGCACCGGACTGCCTCGGGTGATGCGCAGCAGCTCCCGCCTGTACCTGATTGAGCCCATCGACCGGATGGCCTAGTCCGACGACTAGACCATGAAGGCGATATCCAGCACCGGGGGGTCGGCCAATACTCATCTCCATCGGCATCGCGATTCCCGCGGTGCGAATCAGGAGAAGGGCCATGGAACAGCCGACACAGGCGAAACACGACGACGCGACTCAGGCACGCCGCGCGCGCTTCATGCGCGAACTCATCAACCGCGGCCTGGATGCCGAATTCACCTTCGAGGTTTGCAAGCTGGTGCTGTCGATTTGCGCCGGCGCGCTTCTGACTCTCTGGATCACCGGACAGTTGGCGACCTCGCCCGGCGCGGGTGGCAGCGACGCAACGCGCGTCGCCCCCGACCCGCAGTCCCCGGTGAGCGGAGCCTCCCTCACCAAGCCGGGCGCAGCAGGCGGCGCACGTTCGATCGCCCGTTGTGCCGACGGCGAAACCGAAGCGGCTCGCTAACCCGATGCGCACAGAAAAACGGGAGCAAAAATGAACCCGCAATCCCTGCCGCTCTGGGTGCAACTGCTGGGGCTGCTTTACATCGGAACCGGCGTGTTCCGGTTGCTTTGCCACTTGCCGCAGGCACGAACCTGTCTTCGTTCGCCGCTCATGGCCGAGGGAGTTTCGCTGCAGACCTGGTGCGGACTCCTGGCCTGCGCCTCGGTCGCCTTCGCCTACGCGGTGCTGGTGGTCGGTGATCTGCCGCTGGTGGTGAGCACCGGCTGCAATGTGGCCGGGCCGATCCTGGTCATCTCGAGCGTCCTGCGGGCGCGACGCATCAACCGGCGCAAGCAATGAAAGCGCGCGCCTCCGACTTTTTCAATCCATCAGGAGATCCATCATGAAGTTCATTGCCTTCAAGCAGGTCGCAGCCGCCATCCTCATCACCGGTGCCTTTGCCCATTGCGCATTGGCCGACGACACCTACGTGGCGCCGGTTGAGGATGCTTTCGAAATGGCGCAGAGTCAGTATGCCAAGGGTCGCTATGGCGAAGCCTTCGGCAACTTCTTCTGGGCGGCGATCCGCGATCACGCCCGCGCGCAGGAGATCGTGGGCTTGATGTACCTGCTGGGTCCCAGGGTGTATGGGCCAACCGTTCGAAGCGATCGTTCAGAAGCGCAGTTCTGGCTTACCGAGGCTCGCAAGCGCGGGCGCCAGACCGCACGTAGCTCGGAATGCGCCCTGGCGCAGGCGGACAAGCGCGTTCTCGCACCCGCACTTGTGATGGCCTGCGTGCGGGAGTAGGGAAACGCTGGATAAGTCCGCAGGTTGAGAAAGCTGCTGGTGCAACCAGTTCAATTGCAACGAGCTCGCGTTCGATCGCCCGCATTCCAGGGCCTTGTTCAGCCTTTTCCCGGCCAATACCAACACCGCTTGCCAACCGCTCCCAAAGGATTGCGAATTGAACCCCATCGACTGGCTTGGCTGGTGCGCCGCCGCCCTGGTGCTTGCCTCTTTCTATCTGAGAACCATGGTGACACTGCGCCTGGTGGCGATCGCGAGCAACATCGCCTTCGCCGGCTACGGCCTGCTCGCCGATGCCACACCGGTCCTGGTGCTGCATTGCCTGTTGCTGCCCTTGAATCTGGTGCGGCTGGTGCAAATGCGGGCGCTGGTGCGACGTGTCAAGCGCGCCTCGGCCGGCGATCTGTCGATGGACATGTTGCTGCCATACATGAACCTGCGCACTGCGCCTGCCGGCACCAGACTGTTCGAACGCGGCGATCACGCCGAAGCGGTTTTCCTGATTCTCAAGGGCCGCGTGCGGATCGTGGGCTTGGAAGTACTCGTCACACCCGGGCAGTTGATCGGCGAGATGGGCCTGTTCTCGCCGGAGCAAAAGCGCACCTACGCCGCGCTATGCGAAACGGAGGTCGAACTGGCAGTGGTGGATGAAGACAAGATCTGGGAAATGATTTACCAAAACCCGGCATTCGGCGCGTATCTTTTACGGATTGTCGTGCAGCGCACCACCGGGCGTTTCGATGCCGCCACTTCCACGGCGAGTCACTGACGCGCGCAATGCCGCGCCGCCAGGCAGCCAGGCAGGCAGAACCGTGCGATGTTCTTGCGCGGGAGTCTGTACCCAGTGCGCCACTGCAAGAACACCACCGCCCGGGCTTGCAAGGGCGACTAGATTATCGAATACTGCCGCACCGCAACCGCGGCCTTCCGACAGAAAAGCGAGGCTGGCTTGGCTTTGATCGATCGTCACCATTGCGTCAACCTGCGCGCCGGCCGCATGCACGGCCTGACCTCGCAGGATGACCTGGCTGCCCTTTTTGAAAACCTCGCGGGCCATCGCAACCGCGCCACGCTGGCGCTTTACTTTCACGGCGGCCTCAATTCGCGTGACGACGGCCTGGCTCGCTGCAACCACATGCTGCCATGGCTCATGGAGGCGGGTGCGTATCCGGTGTTCTTCGCCTGGGAGTCCGCTTACGGCGAGGTGATAGGCAACCAGCTTGCCGCCACACTTGGCGAGCCGCTGTTCCACACACTGTATGCGCACTATCTCGGATTCGCGCGCAACAAGATTCGCGGCGCCAACGTTCGTGGAGAAGCGGCGGATCCGGGTTTACGCCAGACGATGCTGGCGGCGATCGATGGCACGATCGAGACCGAAGCTGCGCTCACGCCGGACGAGCGCAGGCGCCTGTACTCCATCAAGCGCCGCGAAGCCAGCCAGTTCGAAACAGCGCTGCTCAATGATCCGGCATTGCGCCGGCATTGCGCGGAGCGACTGGGTAACCATGCCGACGACTGGGGGCGGCATAGCCTTAACGAAGCCTTGCGGCAGCCTGGCGGCAACAAGGGGCCGACGCGCATTGACCCGCTCGCGGTTCTGGCAATGCTGGCGATCGAAGTTCTCACGCGCGTGTTCTCCCGCTTCGCCACCGGACGCGACCATGGCATGCGCGCCACCATTTTCGAAGAACTCGCCCATGCGCTGATGGCGGGCAAGTTCCTCAGCGGGCCGTTCGCATTGATGAAGCACCAGATCGACCAGGCCTTTGCCGCCAACGCATCCGAATTCGGCGGCAGCGCCTTCCTCGAGCGACTGCGGCAGCTGCAAGCGGCCGGGCATCGGCCGCGCATTCTGCTCATCGGCCATAGCGCCGGAGCGATCTACGTGTGCCGCTTCATCGAGGCAGCGCGCAACCTGCTGCCCGATCAGCGAGTCGATGTCGTGCTGCTGACACCCGGCGTCAGCTTCCGGCGTTTCGCCGCCACCCTCGATACCGGCATGCAGGCGATCGGAAACTTCCGCAGCTACGCGTTGGACGAGCGCACCGAGGAGCTTGACCCGCTCGATGCCAACCCGATGGTCCGGGCCCTCTACCCGCGCTCGACCCTGTACTTCGCCTCGGGTGTTCTGGAGTACGACAGCGCAAGCGAGGATGCGGGCGACCTGCCCCTATTGGGCATGCAACGCTACTTCAACCGGCAGGCGATCTATAACGACCCCGCGATCACCAAGGTCAGGGACTATCTCGCCCAGCGCCCCGACCGGCAAGTCTGGATCGCGCGCGACGGCGAGTTTGGCGAGATCGGCCACGCTGCGATCGAGGATAATCCGTTGATGCGCCGGCACCTGGCTCGGATCGTCAGCTGCGGGTTCGACGCCTGACACCGGCCCCGCCACGCCCCTGCCCGTCCGATGCGCTACGTCAACCTTGATATCGAGCTGACCGAGGAGGCTGGCGCATACCGCCTTCTTGTCATCCCACCGGCCGAGGACGGCGCGGCCCTGGACCTCGATCTGGCGCCGTTCCATGCCGCGTTTGCCGCGGACCTCGAACGACTGCACCGCGATGACGGCGACAAGGCCTACTACCGCGACCTCGGCGGGCGCCTCTTCAGCGCCCTTTTTGGCGGCGCAGGCCGCGTGCTCCTGGACCGCATGCTCAAGCGGCAGCGCGGGCAGGGAGGCGGGGTTTGCGTACGCCTGCGCCTGAACCATCATGCACGCATGCTGCCGTGGGAATTCATGTTCCGCTCCGACTGGAACGCTTTCGTCGGCGCTGCAATCGAATCGCCGCTGGTGCGTTTTCTCGACACGCCAAAACCGATTGCCGGATTCTGCGTGCAGTTGCCTTTGCGCATGCTGGTGCTGGCGCCGGCGGCGGCATGGCGCCAGGCCGGCGAACACGATGGCACAGGCCTGGACTCGCGCACCGAGGTCGAAGATCTGCGCGACCTGGCGCGCGGCTTGGCCGGGCAGCTGGATCTGACCGTGCTCGACGCGGACGTCAGCTTTCGCCGCGTATCCGAACTGCTGCGCGAACAGGCCTTCGAGATCGTGCACTTCATCGGCCATGGCTCGTTCCGTGGCGGGTCGGCGCGCCTGCAGCTTGACGTTGAAGAGGGTGGCGAGGAGCCGGTGGACGAGGATCGCTGGGCGCAATTGTTCTCCAATTTGCCGGCGGTCAAGCTGGTGTTCCTCAATGCCTGCGAATCGGCCAAGGTGTCGAACCTCGACGCCGTGCACGGCATGGCGCCGAGCCTGGTGCAACACGGGGTCCCGGCGGTGGTGGCGATGCAGTACGAGATACAGGATGCGGCGGCGATTGGCTTTGCGCGCACCTTCTATCACTCGCTATTCCGCGGCAGCGAGCGCGGCAGGGTGGATGTGGCGATCAACCTGGCGCGCAGCCGGCTGGTCGGGGAATACGCGGATCAGCGTGAATTCGGCGCGCCCGTGCTGTACACGCGGGCGCCGGCCGGCGTGCTCTTCGATGCGCCCGGTACGAAAGCACCAGGCTTGCTGATCGCACCCGCCGACGCCGGGCGCGTGCTGGCGATCGAGCAAACACTGGCGAGCAACGTCGCCAAGGGCGAAGCCGATTCCCGGCAGGATGCGCATGCGGCCGATGACATGCTTGCGTTGGCGCGACTGCGCAAGATGCTGCGCCGTTCCAATTTGCTCTATGCGGTGCTTCTGACATTGCCCTTGCTTGCGCTGGTCCCCAGCTACTGGATCAAATTGATTGACTTCAAGCTGCAGACCGCGATCGTTGGTCTGCATGAATGGCGGGTCCCCGTTCGACTGGCACCGAGCCTGCGGATGATCGAGGTCAATAAGGCAACCGAGACGGCGTTTGGCAAGGAATGGGTCCCGCGCGAAGACTGGCGCGCGGACCATGCCCGGCTGATCGAGCGCCTTTCGGCTGCTGGTGCCCGCACGATCGCTTTCAATGTCACCCTGCCGGGCTCGAAGCCCGGCGACATGGCGCTCGAAACCGCGATTCGCGCGGCGGCAGCGCGTGGAACCGCAGTGGTGTTCGCGCCCCGGAACAGCGGCACGGATTCGGCCTTGCCCAATTTGCGCGCGGCTTTCATTGAGGCAGGCGCCCTGTGGGGAACCGCCTGCGTGCAGGAGGAATTCGACTTCTTTAACTCGCTGGCCATTGCCGCCCTGCCGGGCACGCCGGGGATACCCGCGCGGCCCGCGGCGGGACTGGCGGCCGCATTCCCGGGTTATGCGATCGCGGACATCGACTTTGGCCGGCGTGCCATGCGCTTGTCGCGACAGGGCGACCCGACGCTGGTGACGGTGCCCTTTTCGGAGCAGGGTCGGGCAGGCCCGGACAAAGATTGTTCGCTCATTGCCGAGGGTACGCGCACGGCCGACCTGTTTGTCGCGTTTCCTTCCTTGTCGCATTTGCGCGAACGTACCGAGCCTTATCATGAAGTTGCACACCCGGACGCTCAACCCGATCTGCGCCGCTATCGCGATGCCACCGTGACCGTCGGCTCCGCGGCAGAAATGGGCAAGTCGATCAAAGTGGCGCGCCTGACAGGTGTGGAAGATATCAGTGGCGCCGCCTTCCACGCCGCGGTGATCAACGCCCTGTGGGACGATCATCCGGTGATCGCGCGCCTACCACATTACATTCTTGGTATGTTCGGACTGGCGCTCGCGGCCTTCGGCGCCGCTTGGCGCCTCATCGGTCCCGGCGGAAACATGCGTATCGCCAGGCCTGTCCATGTGATCTCCGTAGTCACGCTGACGACCTGCATTGCCATCCTGTGCGCTTTCGTGGCCTACTCGGTGTTTGATCGGCTTTTCGATCTGATGCATTTAATCGGCATGGGCCTGATGGGGTATGCAATGGCCGATTGGCTGCGCAGACTCTGGGTCGCGCCAACCGCTGTTAACGCCATTGCAAAGCCCGGAGACCGATGATGAAACACTACCCAATACCATTGCTCGCCGCCCTCTGCGCGGTGGCTCTCGTCACAACGGATTGCCTGGCCGATCCGCGCACTCGCACCAATGTCGGCATCAGCGAGGACGGGGTGCGCGTCGGGCAGCGCAAGATCGTTTTCCGCTGGCGCGGCGGCGAAATCGCGCGCGACCCGCAATCCTGCGCTCGCGGAGCCTTGGCTGCGCTCAAGACCGACAGACGCTTGCAACGCGGCGCGCTTTTCGACGGCAGCGGCGTATGGGGTCAATCGGATATCACTTCGGTGCTGGCCTGGTGCGTTCCGCGCGGGGCCGACTCGACACTTTTTGCCATCATCGCCGGCCCGGACCCTGCCGAAACGGAACGCTTCGACGAACTGCTGCGCTTGGCACAGCGCCTGGGCTACGCAGGGACTGCGGAGCGTTCGTTCGAGAACACTCAGTTCAGCAGGACCAGCGGGGCCCAGGCCGGCGAACAGGCGCTGACGCTCACCTGGGGCGGCACCGAAACCCGGCGCGAATCAAGCCCCAAGCAATGCCAGCAGGCGGCGCAGGCGGCGGCAGAAAACCTGCGCCTGACCAACATCTGGGTACATCCCGGCCTTGTCAGCGGCGGCAGCCCGAACGGGCGCGCATTCGTCGTCTGTTTCGGCCGTGGCGGCGGCACGATCCTCAAGTTCGCCGCGTTTGGCAGCAGTAACGCCGAGGTGCGCGAATTGAACAGCAAAATGATGGAATCGACCCTGAAACGGCTTATCGAGGTCACCGTGCCCCGATCCGACAGCGCGACCGACCGAACGCTGCCTGACCGGAAGGTTTTCATAAAGCCTTAAGTGCCGGTCAGGCAGGCCGCTAGGACGGCGCCGCAGCCTTGAGCTTGAAATTGATCAGCGTGCGCAGCTTGGCAGGCATCACCGGTTTCAACATCAGGTGAAAGTCCTGCGCACGTGCCTGCTCCAGGTGGGTGGGCGTGGTGCTGCCGGTGACAACAATGGCCGGCAACGCGCGCGTGAACTTGGCACGGAACCGACTTATCACGTCGATGCCGGTCACCGCGCCGCCAAGCCGGTAATCGGCGATCAGCAAGTCGGGAGCCCGCTCCAGGCTGTGCAGCAATTCGTCCGCCGCTTCCGCCGACTCTGCCACCAGGACTTCCGCACCCCAACCCGAGAGCAACACGCGCATGCCTTCCACCACCGCGGCCTCGTCTTCGATCACCACGATACGGCGGCCTTCAAGGCGGGTTTGCACGGTCGCGGCCGCGGCCTCCGGCACGTTGCTGATCGCCGGTGCGCGCCCCATGGGTATGCGCATGCGGAACAGGCTGCCTCGCCCGGGGGTCGAGATCAGCTCGATTTCGGTACCCAGGATCGCGCACAGGCGCCTGACGATTGAGAGCCCGAGGCCCATGCCCTTGACGCGCTGACTGCTGTTGCCGGGCAACTGGTGAAACTCCTCGAACACCCGTTCCTGGTCTTCAAGCGCGATGCCAACGCCGCTGTCCCGCACTTCCAGTTGCAGATGGTCGCCACGCCTGCGGCAGCCGACCAGGATACCGCCTACCTCGGTGTAGCGAATCGCGTTGGCGGTGAGATTGCGCAACACGCGCTCGACCAGCAGCGCGTCGCTGTAGGCGAAAAACCCGGTCGGATGTATGCGCAGCGCAAGCTCTTTTTCGAACGCCTCCGGTTCGAAATCCATGCGTAATTTGTCGAATAGCGACTGAATCGGGAAATGCCCCGGGCTGGCGGTCACCGCACCGGCGTCGATTTTCGACATGTCGAGCAATTCGCTGAACAGGCCTTCGAGCGCACCGACCGAGGCATTGATGCTGTTGACCACCTGGGCTACCGCCGGCTCGCGCGATTTTTCCTGCAGCGCCGCCGCGAACAGGGCGAGCGCATGCACCGGCTGCCGCAGGTCGTGGCTGGCCGCGGCGAAGAATCTGGACTTGGACATGTTGGCCGCCTCTGCCAGTTTTTGCGCGGCCAGGGCGGCGGCTTTTTCGCTCTGCAATTGGTCGATCAGGCGCACGTTTTCGGCTTGCGTCTGCAAAAGCTTGCCAAACGTCTGCGAAAAAGATTTACCGAAGCGGAATACCACCGGAATGGACAGGCCCAGCACCAGCACCACCATGCCGCGGTCAACGGAGCCATCGAGCGCGAAGCGCACCAGGAGCGGCCCCATCAGAACGAGCACCGCGGCATAGGCCACCGGCAGGTAGATCGCAGTCGAGGCCACGCTGCCGGCGGCCATGACTGTCAGGCTGACCGCGAGTACGGTTTGCAAGCCGGGGTGATCCGGTATGAAGAACATGACCCCGCTGGCGCCAACCAATCCGATGCTGACAAACATGCCGATGAGGGCGAGATTGCGCCAGCGATCGGTCTCTCCGGGTCGCGGCTGTGCACGCTGGTAGCGGCGCAACAGGGCGAAGCGCCAGACCGAATTGGCGGTGATCGCCAGGCACCAGAGGAGCAGGATCGCCGTCGGCACCAGGTCCCAAAAGATGAAGCTGAACAGCACGGCGTGCAACAGGGATCCGCCGGCCGACTGCGGCAATTGCGCAAACAGGGCACGCACCCGTTCGGCTTCGACGACTTGCAGGGCGGTGTCAGGTTCGCGACTCATGGCTCAGGCGGCCTCCTTCTGGACAAGCGCAGGTGCGACGACTTGCTTGCCGTTCCTGCGGAACACCGGCTTGGCGCCCCGCCACATCGGCAGAACATTACCCTGTGCGTCGGATATGCGCCAGGGTTCCAGCACCAGGTTCGCCTGTTCGGGCGAATCGAAATCGGCGTCGCTCAGCGGCACCGACTCGGGCGGCTCGAGTTCGGTCTCGGGCAGATAGGTGCGATTGGCGAAAGGGCGGAACGACAGCGACAGCATGTTCTTGATGTCCACCAGCGCCGGCACCACGTAGCCGCCAGCCAGGAAGCGCGGCAGGTCGGCCGCCAGCTTGCGCAGCTTGTTGCCGCGCGAGAACACTTGCAGGAGTGTGTCGCGATAGGCCTCTACGTAGTCCTCGGGGCTGGCGTGGCGCGGTCGCGTGGTCAGCATGTAGCCATTGAGATCGCGCAGGCGCACGTTTGGCAGGAAGGCCGGTTCCGACGCCCCCGCCAGCCGGTTGAAGTGCGGTGTGCCGGGAAAGGCGGTCTCGAAAGTGATGAATTCCGGCACGTGCATGCCGCTCGCGCGCAGATGTGAGGGCAAGGCCCGAACGTATTCAATATCGTCATGTGCCGGGCTGATCAAGAGGCCCGAAGAAAACAGGATGCCCGCGCGTCGGCAGCGCCGCACCACCTCGCCTACCTCGGCTACGACGTTGTGGCGTTTGTTCATCGCCGCCAGGGTGGCCTGGTTGAAGCTCTCAACCCCCACATACAAAGCCCGGCAACCACCTGCCGAAAGCGCGTCGACCAGCGCTGGATCGCGCAGAATATTGAAGGTGATGCATGCGCCCCACTTGATGCCGATGCGCTCGAACTCGCGGCACAACGCCTTCAGGTAAGCAGGGTTACCGCCGATGTTGTTGTCATAGAACATCACGAAGTTGCGCAGGTGCGGGGCGATCAGCGGTGCGAAGCGGCGCTGCGCCGCGACGATTTCATCGGCCACTTGGCGTGCCGGTCGGGTGTGAAAACGCGTGCCGATGGCCGTCAGGGCGCAAAAATCGCAGGCGAAAGGGCAGCCGCGCGTGACTTCCCAGGCGAACGGCACCACCGCCTTGTGTGCGGTGGTTTCCAGCCGCGGGGTTCGGATGCGCGCCGGATCGTAGGGTGCGGACACATAGCGCGGCTGGAGCTTGCGCGCGGCGAAGTCCGCGCAGATGGCGGGCACAGTCGATTCCGGGTCCCCCACCACCACCACATCGAAGAATGGCGCGCACAGTTCGGGATAGGAGGTCGCCATCACGCCACCGAGCACGGTGGTGGCGCCACGACGACGCCAGTAATGCGAGATCTGGCGCGCGCGGTCGAAATCCGGATGCATGCATGAGAGGAACAGGAGATCGTAATCGCGCGTCCAGTCCGGATCCTCCCAGGTGTCGTTGATCACCTCCACCTGCGCCGAAGGCGGTAACAGCGATGCGATGACCGGCCCGATCAGGGGCTGCGCCATGCCGCGATAGTGCATTCCCTGGCGGTGATGGTCGGAAAACACCGAGATGATGCCTACACGCAAGATATTCCCTTTCTCGGCGGCAATCGCCGCATCAGACCAGATCGTCAATCCGCCAACCGCGCTTGCTGGCCTCGACCAGCAGCTGGTTGCGGGTGGATACGCCGACCGCGCGCAGGATCGAGGCCACGTGGACCTTGACAGTTCCCTCGGCCAAGTCGAGGTCGCGGCAGATCAGCTTGTTGGGCTTGCCCTGAAGCAACAGCGCCATCACCTCGGACTGGCGTGGCGTGAGGCCGATGTCAGATACGGTTGCGGCAAAGCGTACCGGCGCGAGTGCACTTGCCCGCGTTTTCGGCGCCAGCGCGGCTGGCGGAAGGTAAATGCCGCCCGACAACACCAGCCTGAGCGCGCTGAGCATCACGTCCGGGGTCGAACTTTTTGGGATAAAGCCCATGGCACCCATGTCGATGGCCTGGTTGATGGTCTCGGAATCATCGGTTGCGGAGACTACGACCATCGGAATCCCCGGCTGCAGCGAACGCACCTCGCCCACCAGCGACAAGCCGTTCGCGCCGGGCAAGCCGAGATCGAGCAGGATCAGGTCCGTCTGTTCACTCGCCTCCGCTTCCGTCAGGCGGGTCAGGCACTCCGCCCGCGTTTGCGCGGTCGAGACCGCGACCGCCCTGTCGAGTTTTTTGACGATCTGCCGCAGTGCGTCCAGCACCAGCGGATGATCATCGACTACCAGAATGTTCACTTTCGCTCCCGAATCGATTTCCCGAGAGTGACAATGGCATAGACAATTGCGCTTCGCAATAGGCCTTTTGGCCTAACTTGCTGCCCACAGGCGGTGCTGACGGGCGCACCGCTTCTCGGGCGCGGAAATGCGGTCGCGGAGCCCCGCCGCCTGGTTTGCCCGTCACCGGCGTGGGCGCGATTGCCGCACAGTGGCTCGAACCTGGCATTGGCCGTGGCACCGGTTTGAAGGTCGAAGGACCGGACCGTCGGTGCTCAGCCAACTCCTTGGGTCGATCGCCGCCTGCGCCAGATCAGGCAACGGTTGTTGGCCGGCATCGCGCGGTCTTCGACCAACTCGAAACCCGCGTTGCCCGCCAGCGTATTGACGACTTCGAAATCGCGAATTCCCATGTGCGGCGCGCTTTCCTTGAGGCTTGCATCGAAGTCGGCATTGCTTGCACTGGTGAAACGCCCGCCATAGTTGAACGGCCCGTAGATCGCCAGCACCGCGTCATCTGTCATCACGCCGGGCAGGCAGGCAAACATGCGCAACACCTGTTCCCAGGAAATGATGTGCAAGGTGTTCGCCGAGAACACGCCATCGAAGCGCTGACCGGGCCAGGCACCATCGACATCGAGCTTAAGCGGCGCCGGGGTATTGGCAAGGCCCGCCTCATCGAGCCAGAGCCGGATGCCTGGCAGTCGCTCCTGCGTGTCGGCGCATTGCCAGGTCAGGTGCGGCAGGGCGCGCGCGAAATGCACCGCGTGCTGCCCGGTGCCGCTGCCGATTTCCAGCACGCGAGTGCGATCGGCGAAATGCGTTGCCAGCACCGCGAGAATCGGCGCGCGATTACGCTCGCTGGCTGTCGAAAAGGGCTTGTGGCCCGCCATCGGCATCACACCCCGCGCGTGATGCCGCCGTCGACCCGCAGGTTCTGCCCGGTGATGTAGCCGGCGCCATCCGAAAGCAGGAAGGCCGCCGTGTCAGCCACCTCGGCCACCCGGCCGTAGCGGCCCATCGGAATCTTCGCCTTGCGCTCTTCCTTCTCAGCCAGGCTGTCGATATAACCCGGCAGCAGGTTGTTCATGCGGATGCCGGCCTTGGCATAGCGGTCCGAATACAGCTTGGCATAGGCGCCGAGCGCGGCGCGCATGGCGCCGGAGATGGGAAACAGCAGGTCGGGCTCGAAGGCCGCGAAGGTCGAGATATTGACGATCGCGCCGCCGCCCTGGCGCTCCATGATGGGCGTCACCAGGCGTGCGATGCGCACCACGTTGAGGAGTGCGGTGTCCATGCCGGTGTGCCATTGCTCATCAGTCAAATCGAGCAGATCGCCCTTGGGTGGGTGGGCTGCGCTGTTGGCGACCGCGTCGATGCGGCCAAACGCTGCCATCGCGGTGTCGACAAAAGCCTTGAGCGCGGCCGGGTCGTTGCCCGAGCCGGTGAAGCCGATGCCGCCCAAGCGCTTGCCCAGGGCCTCGCCCTTGCCGGAGGACGACATAACGGCGACCCGGTAGCCGTCGGCGGCGAGCTTTTCGGCGATCGCAGCGCCCATGCCCGAACCGGCGGCGGTGATCAGGGCGGTCTTATGGGTGGTCATGGGAACTTCCTTTCCTTTTGGAGTGAAACCGGCCGCACGCCGGCCTTAAGTGTCAGCGGCCGCGACCGCCGGAACGATGATTGGCGGCCAGCAGGGCCGGTTGCGGCCGACCGCCGCGCGGTGCAGGCGGGCGCGCCCCGGAGGGCGCGGCCGTCGCCGCGCCACTG